>JANNDQ010000622.1:0-1961 GCA_031387965.1 Chamaesiphon sp. OTE_75_metabat_567 | reverse complement strand
TGCGCGGATATGGCGGAATTGGTAGACGCGCCAGTTTTAGGTACTGGTTTCGCAAGAAGTGAAGGTTCAAGTCCTTTTATCCGCATATTATGGTCTAAGCGAAAGAAAGGGCACCAGTTGATTGACTGGTGCCCTTTCTTTCGCTGAATACGTTAAATCAAGCTTTTGCCACCAACAGAACACAGGGGGGAGCTGACTCTTTACTTTATTTAATTGCTGCGGCAACGTCTCATGTCTCAATCGATCGAAGTTACTACTCACAATGTTCTCCGTGATTTATTGCGACATCAGCCTGAAATTATTAATTGGAACCATCATTTGACGATGGCTCGGCTAGTAGCGCGCGGCCTGAGATTGTCAACATCGTCGCTGATTCAAACCGGAATTGCAACTCATCGACTAGAAGGCAAATATCGGATCAGTTATCTAATTCCTGCTTTACTGTGGCAAGAATCTGTTACTATCGCCATCGCTCCAGCATTTCAAGATCGGTTGATTAAAACTGAATTGCCTCAACTTCAAAGATGGCTGGGTACCTCAAAGTCAGTTTGGTGTGGAGATAAATCTCCGATTCCACCATTTAGTGGATTGTGGATTACAGATCCACAATCTTGGCTAAAGCTACAATTACATCGGCCTGAATTATTAGCCCGTAGTCCGATTATCATTGATGGTGCAGATAACTTAGAAAGTTGGGCGCAAGGATTACTGACAGTCAGATTAAATACCCAAGATTGGGATAATTTGCGATCGAATCGATCTTTCATAATCCGGGAGCAAATTATCGAAATCAAAATCCAGCTAATGGCAGCCTTCTGGCAACGTCCGATTAACCCCTACAATTGCTATTTGTTGGATGCTAATGATCTATCCCTACTTGATTTGCTAGGAAAATTACTCGCACCTAATTTACCAGCACATTGGCAAAAGTTTTATCGAGAACTATCCAAACTAGATCGGTTAGTGTGGGCACAAATCGATCGAACTCTTGGCACATTTACACTCGCAATCACGCCAACAGATCTAGTTGCTGAACTTGCCCCCATCTGGCACCGCCAAGCATCTATTCTCATCACCAGTGCCGTAGATCTCACCGCCAAAGCAGTCGGTTATCGTCAAGAACTAGGCTTGAGCGACGTAACTTCAGTTAAGTTTCCACTCGATCGGCAAAACGACGCATTAAAGCTTTATATTCCCCGATGGATGCCAATGCCCAACACTAGTAGGTTTCAGCCAGTATTAATTAATGAAATCAAACATCTATTAAATTTAACAAATACTTGTGCTAACTTCATCGTTATTCTGATCCAAGATACCCCGCTACAAGCTCAAATAGCCGCTATTCTCGCTGCGGACTGGGGGACTAGAGTTCAAGTCGAGCAAACTAACCTAAATGAGTCAAATATCCTTGTTTCTGGATGGGACTTTTGGCAACAACATCAAGACGATTTACCCACACCCCAATTGATGATTATTGCGACTTTACCGATCCCCTCACTTGAAGATCCTTTAGTTTCAGCAAAGGTGAGTTTTTACAAACAACAAAGACAGGATTGGTTTCGACTTTATCTATTGCCAACTGGCTTGAGAATCTTACATCGAGCAATCTCTCCAATGCGATCAATCCAAGGCACAGTAGCAATCTTTGACAACCGGATCGATCGTCGGATCTATGGAAAACAAGTATTAGCCTCACTCAATCCGGCGATCCGAATTGATTATGCAGATTTAATCCAGTAGGCGATTAGGGTTTGAGGTAAAGCGGATGCCACAACAAACAAAAAAGAAGACGCAGTAATAAAACTGTGACTTCTTTTTTGTTTGTTAAATAATAAGCTTGGCATCGAGCTATTTTGACAGGGGGCAACCCCCCAACTATCGTCGCCGCAATAGCGTTTCACCTCCGAGTTCGGGAAGGGATCGGTGTGGTTCCACTATGCCATAGACACCAAGCAGGTGTG
>JANNDQ010000613.1:0-7484 GCA_031387965.1 Chamaesiphon sp. OTE_75_metabat_567 | reverse complement strand
ATCGAGTGCGCTGACAATTAGTAATATTGGCTGAGTGTTGGCTCTCAATCGATCGCCTAAATATGGCTGCATTCCTAAACCCGCATATTCTAAAGATTTAATCAAGTTATCTGGTTGATTGGTCTCAATTCTGCGTTGAATTAGCTCGTCAAAATCTGGATGATGATCAATACCGCTAAATATCGGTTGTCGATACCAATCTCTGACAAAATCAGCAAAGTTATCATTTTCTAATCGATCGATAATTTTCCAGTCCTGAATAATTCTCGCCTGTCTATCGATTTCAGTTGCTAAACCTGGCGATGTAGATTCTAGCATCACTTGATCGAACCTATCTGGAAATTCTAGAGCTAAATACAGAGCCAATCGACCGCCAAAAGAATAACCTGAGATCGAGCAACAATCTATGTCTAAACTATCTAAAAGCTGAACAATTTCAGTTGCCGTATTAATAAATCCATAATCACCATCTTCACCAACTACCTCAGTTTGACCATGCCCAGGTAGATCGATCGCAATACAATAAAATCTTGATCGTAGCGATGCAATTATCTCAGTATAATCTTCACAATTACCCATCCAACCGTGTAAGAGTAACAGCGGCGGTAAGGCAGAATTATCAGTCAATGTAAAATGCCATTGATACATGAGTGAATTTAGCTTTTGAAAAATAAAGGTGCCAACAATTGGCACCCACTTATAGTAAAGATTAAGCTAGGATATCAATTCTACAAGAATAAGGTGATATCTAAAATCATGCCTCTGAACTTTGCGAAAATAATCCCAGCAGTGGGCCGAGAATCGCACCAAACAAGAACCCACCAGCATGTGCCCAATAAGCAACGCCACCAGCTTCCATCCCCACATTAGTTTTTGGTGCAAGCGTGGCAAAACTATATAAAGCTTGTTGAAAAAACCAAATTCCCAAATAAAAGAAAGCAGGAATATTAGTTACCAGTGGGAAAATCCCGATCGGAATTACGGTCTTCACATTGACATTGGGGAAGCGAATAATATAAGCTCCCATTACGCCTGCGATCGCCCCACTAGCCCCCAGTGATGGCAACTGCGAACCTTGGCTAAAATACCACTGTGCTAAACTAGCAAGTACCCCACAAGCTAGATAAAATAGCAGGAATTTGATATGTCCTAATCGGTCTTCAACATTGTTACCAAAGATCCACAGAAATAACATGTTTCCAGCGATGTGTGCAAATCCAGCGTGCAGAAATTGAGCAGTAATTAGCGTTAGAATTTCTGGTGGTTCCACAGTTAAAATTGGCAGTGGACTTCCAGTAATTGCTCCAGTGAGTTGAGCTGGTACGACTGCCCATTGATAGAAGAACTTAGTCAGTCCCTGCTCTGTGAAAGTTAATTCATAAATAAAGATCAGGATATTCAGTGCGATCAACCCATAGGTGACATAGGGAGTAATTCGCGTCGGATTGTCATCATCAATCGGAAACATGTATTTAGGTTTTAGGTTTTAGGTTTTAGGGTGAATTTCAAGCTGTTTCAATCCTAACGATTGACTAAAACATAAGCTGCACCGACTACTGTTGCACCACCACCAATCCGAAATAATAATTCCTGAAGTTTTGGTTGATAGCGATCTATTCCCAATCCCATACCGATTCCCGCTAAATGTAATGCAGCAGTTGAGATAATAAACCCGATGCCATAAGTCAATCCTGAAGCTGTCTCAGGCATTTCGGCTCCGTGGGCGTAGCCGTGGAAGATCGCCAAGATAGCGACAATACCAGCACTAAATGCTAGCGGTAACCGAGTGGCGAATAACAGGAGTAAGCCGAGGATAAAATCAGAAGCTAAAATTCCCTGTTCAATCCCTGGCAGAGGTAGCCCGAAATGACCCAAAACGCTGCTACTAGCCATTGCAATGATAAATGCTGCTGGCATCATCCACAGCGCCTTACCGCCGATCTGAGCTGCCCATAAGCCGACAGCAACCATCGCCAGGATATGATCTAAACCACTGATCGGGTGTGCGAACCCATGCCAAAAGCCAGTCGGATCGCCAACTCCAGTATGTGCATTTGCCACCGTGGGAATCAAGAGTGTAATTGCGATCGCACCAACTAAACACTGCCAAAACTGATTCTTTTTCATTCTAAATATCCCTGAATTATCAATAATTTAACATCAACCCCAACAGATTAATCCTCCTCATCCACATCTTCCCGTTCAGTCTCTGCTGGCAGCGCCGCCACGATCGCATCAATTACGCGCCCGACGGGAATAATTTCCATCCCCAAATCGGGGAAAGTCTGATGTCCTTTGGGAACAATCGCCCGTTTGAAGCCCAGTTTAGCGGCTTCCTTGAGGCGTAGTTCTAGCTGGGAAACTTGGCGAACTTGCCCGCCTAAACCGATTTCGCCGATGAGGATGGTTAGGGGTGCTACGACTCGATCTCGGAAACTAGCCACAATTGCGATCGCCATCCCCAGATCCACAGCTGGTTCGGAGACATTTAGCCCTCCCGCTGATGCCACGTAGGCATCTAATTTAGAGAGGGGAATTCCGACGCGCTTTTCCAGGACTGCAAGGATTTGGGTGAGCCGATTGTAGTCGATGCCTGTGCCTGCACGTCGAGGAGATGGGTAGCTAGTAGGGCTTACTAGGGCTTGCAGCTCTACTACAATTGGTCGAGTACCCTCGCAAGCAACCACAATCGCTGTACCTGGAGCCATGCTATTTCGATCGCCCACAAACAGCTCAGAAGGGTTGTCAACCTCGCGCAATCCGCGATCAACCATCTCGAACACTCCCACCTCGTGGGTGGCTCCAAAGCGATTCTTGGTCGATCTCAGTAGACGATGGGATGCAAACCTGTCGCCTTCAAAATACAGCACCGTATCGACTAAATGTTCTAATACTTTTGGCCCGGCAATTGCTCCTTCTTTAGTGACATGCCCGACAATTAGCAGAGTAATATCCTCACGTTTGGCGACTTTCATCAGCGCCGCCGTACATTCCCGCACCTGTGCTACCGATCCGGCTGCGGATGTCAGCGCGGGGAAGTAGACAGTTTGAATACTATCGATTACCGCGACATGAGGTTTGAGTGATTCTAGTTCTCGGAGAATTTCTTCTAGATCTGTTTCAGCTTGGACGTAGAGATTTGCACCATCGGCGATGGTTAATTGTTGTGCTCCTCCAACTTCTCCATTTGCCGCAATTTCCTCATCCGTCAGTTCGCCCTTAGTTCCTTCTACCCCCAGACGAGAGGCACGGAGTTTTACCTGCTTACCCGATTCCTCTCCACAAACATACAGCACTCGATAGTGCTTGGACATCAGATTAGCGGTTTGGAGCAGCAGCGTAGATTTACCAATCCCTGGATCGCCACCGATCAAAACCAGTGAACCAGGCACAATCCCGCCCCCCAAAACGCGATCGAGTTCCCCAAACCCCGATGCCCAGCGTTCCTCTTCACCATCCACAATTTGGGGGAAAGTCAGTGCCGCAAGTGGATGAGGAGCTTCATTCGATCGACCATTCGTCGCTTTACCTCCCACCCCTCGCCCAAAGGATTGAGGTAATTGTTCGATCAGTGAGCCATAAGTATTACAAATTGGGCATTTCCCATACCACTGCGGAGATGTCGATCCGCACTCATTACAGACATAGGACGTGCGCGGCTGTTTTGCCATCTTGAATTAGGTTTTAGGTTTATTGAAGCGGCGAATGGCGCAATTGTGATTAATGGAAGGGTCTGACTGCACCAATTTAGTTAAAATTAATGATAATCTTAATTTAAGGATGTTAAAACTTAACGTTAAAAAAATTACCACTATACGATAGGAGCTTTGATAAGCTTGGAAAATCATAAGGAAACTATTCTAGTCGTTGATGATGAGGCTAGCATCCGTCGCATTTTGGAAACTCGCCTCTCAATGATTGGCTATGATGTAGTTACAGCGGCTGATGGGGAGGAAGCCCTAGAAATATTTAGAGAAACCTGTCCAGATCTCGTCGTACTCGATGTGATGATGCCAAAGCTCGATGGCTATGGTGTATGTCAAGAGCTACGCAAGGAGTCGGATGTCCCAATTATCATGCTGACAGCTTTGGGGGATGTTGCTGATCGCATCACCGGACTAGAATTGGGTGCGGATGACTATGTAGTCAAGCCATTCTCTCCCAAAGAATTGGAAGCGCGAATCCGTTCGGTGTTGCGCCGGGTGGATAAGAATGGGCTAAATGGGATTCCTAGCTCTGGGGTGATCCAGATTGCGACGATTAGAATCGATACGAATAAACGGCAAGTCTATAAAGGCGACGAACGGATTCGCTTGACGGGGATGGAGTTTAGTTTACTCGAATTGCTGGTAAGTCGATCGGGTGAGGCTTTCTCGCGATCGGAAATCTTGCAAGAAGTTTGGGGTTACACGCCTGAGCGTCACGTCGATACCAGAGTTGTGGATGTCCATATTTCTCGCCTCCGTGCCAAATTAGAGGAAGATCCCAGCAATCCAGAGCTGATTCTCACCGCTAGGGGTACGGGTTATTTGTTCCAGCGAATTATTGAGCCTGATGAATTGTAGAAATTAGAACGTAATCAAAGTGGATGTTGGGTTGTGCGTCGCAAAACCTAGCATTCATTCTGCGAGTACTCCTCTAAATAAAATAATAGTAAGCTTCGACCTCCATCCATGCGTCGTGATTCCATCTTTTATCAACTATTTCTACAGTCACCAACTTTATTATTTGAGCTATTACCTCAGCCACCAGATCGCGCTAATGAATATACTTTTGATTCGGTAGAAGTTAAAGAAACTTCTTTTCGGATCGATGGCGTATTCGTACCACCGATATCATCTGGGATTGTCTATTTCTGTGAGGTGCAATTTCAACCAGACGATCTGCTCTATGAACGGATGCTGAGTGAAATTTATATTTATACTTATCGCCACCGCAGTTTGTTTGATGATTGGCGAGCAGTTGCAATCTATCCATCGCGTAATCTGGAGCAGTCAAATCGGAAGGTAGCCATCGAAATGTTAGATAGTCGGCGGATTACGCCAATTTATCTCGACGAGCTAGGCACAGTAGGAGAGTTGCCGATGGGGTTGGGTTTGATGGTGTTGACGACACTGGAGGGCGATGAGGCAAAAACTGAAGCGAGGCGGCTGGTCAGTCAAGCTCAGGGCAGTAGGGATATAATTAACTTACTGTCTACGATCATCGTATACAAATTTAGCAATTTAAGTAGAGATGAGGTGGATGCGGTGTTAGGAATTGAATTACAACAAACACGGGTTTATCGGGAAGCTGTCGCTGAGGGTGAGGTGAAAGTAATTCTCCGTCAGTTAAAGCGACGGGTAGGTAATGTGTCAGCAGATCTCGACACCCAAATTAAAACATTACCTTTGGCAAAATTAGAAGAATTGGGCGAGGCATTGTTAGATTTTAGTCAGATGGCTGATTTAGTAGCTTGGCTGGATACAAATCGATCGCACAGCCTTTCTGCTGGAGGATCGCAAACATAATTTAAAATTAGTGATCGAGTTACATAATTGCGATCGAATTAAATAATGAATGAGTGTCGGGTTAATCGAGAGAATAAATCGAAATCATTGCGCTGTAAATGTTTGTCCATCGGCAGCTCCCACCTACACTTCTAAAAGCTTAATTATAAGATCTCTGTCTCACCGATACCACCATCTATTGATTCAGGAATAAATTCTACAGATCCGTTGCCTAGATGATTTTTGAGATCCTGTGCTAGTCCACGCCCGATATTGTTAAACTGGTATAAATTGAAATTAGCAGCCGAATTTTCATCATAAAGTTCGATCCATTGCTCGAATCTTTTGGCTAAATCTGGCGGAAGTTTCAGACTGGAATGTTCGATCATCCCATGCCGGAAATAGCTAACTTTGCCGATCACCCAGATCCCAGAACTACAATACTCCGCCATTACCCGCAGTTGCAAGTCACTTAACCGAACTCCTCTATTTCTCGCTCGACTTGTTTTACTCATCTGAATAGAAAAATGTAGAAATATAGGGTGGGCAGTGGGAGTTCCCCTTGTAGGGATTGTTGAGCATCGAAGCCCAACAATCCCAGTATTAAAGGCACGATCGATTAATATTATTGGGCATCTCGACACCGCTCGATCGTCTCGAACAAACTATTCTACCCTCTACCCCCTCACCATGACCAAAGACCCCAACCGGATTGTCCGACTCGTGCCTTTAGGCGTGGGTGGGATAGCGGGAACACTATTAATGATCAATCGGGTGCTGACTCCAGAATTGACGGACTCACAGGCTCGATCGGATGCCGTAGGCGTTATTTTGACAGCGGTATTAGTATTGACTGGACTACTTTGGCAACAAGTTCAACCCAGACAACCTAACAGTATTATTTTAGAGGGAACAGAAGGATTCGATCTGTCGCCAACTTTGCCCGAAGCACTGCAAGTCGAACTCGCTTGGGCATCGCATCTACTCCTAACCAATACAGTGACTCGATCGATCATCGTTTACTACCAAGGAAAGACGATACTTCGGCGGGGAATTCTAGCTGCCAAAGCAGACGTTACTCCTGGGGTAATTCTTGATCGAGTTTTAACGAAACAGAAAGCTATTTATTTAGTGGACACTAAAGTCTATCCTGGCAGAATTGAATTTGACTATTTACCAGCCAACACTCAAGGGATCATTTGTCAGCCATTGGGTAGTCAGGGCGTGATTATTTTGGGCGCAAATGCCCCGCGTAGCTATACCAAACAAGATGAAGCTTGGATTGAAGGGATTGCCAATAAATTGACAAATAGTTTAGAAACAGCTTTGTCGATTACCTCCGCTTCAGCAAAGCTGGATGACAAAAATAGGTGATATTACCTTTTTCAGTCACCCAAAATTATCGATCGGCAAAATATTTTTAGTGAAAATAGTAATTTAGGCAATGATTAAGTGCATAATGAAATTAACATCTTTGCTAATTTTGATTATGGCTAAAACTAAAGTAGAATCTGCGCCTAAAGCTTCTAAAAGTACTGCACCCAAGGCAGCTGCTAAAGTTGAGAAAGCAGCTAAATCGGCAAAAGTAACTGCCGAAATTGAATCTCCAACTGAAGTCATTCCAGCTGAAGCTCCGCTCACTGGCAAAGCTCTGCTCCAAAAAGTCAAAGAATTTTCTCATCTTGCCAAGCGCGAAACTGCTAAGCAATGTGGCTATGTGAAAACTTCTTCATCCGGTGGAGTTCGGACTGATTTGTCTGGTTTCTATGATGCTGTACTCTCGGCAAAGGGAGTCAAATTAGATGAGGCTGGTAGAGACAGTCGCGGTAAAGTCGCAACTTACAAAGCGACAGTTCATAAAAATGGTCAGTTGTTAATTGGCTCTGCTTATACCAAAGGTATGGGTCTAAAGGAAGGCGATATCTTCACGATTAAGCTTGGCTACAAGCATATTCACTTGATCCAAGAAGATTAAATTAGGCAGGCAGTTCTAGT
>JANNDQ010000611.1:0-8042 GCA_031387965.1 Chamaesiphon sp. OTE_75_metabat_567 | reverse complement strand
CCTGGAATTGTAAATACATCAGCAGGGCCATTTCCCTGCACCTGCGCTTCAGTCAATCCCCACTTTTCGCGAATCTGCTGACGAATCGATTCCGACGAGATCCAGCCGCGATCGCTAAACAGCTCATCGTTACCAATTGGCATAAACTCAATAAAGCGGACATGCCACTGCTTATCGATACTCAGAGCTGCTAAATCCAACACCTCCGCATCATTAACACCTGGAATCACCACCACATTCAACTTCAGGGGTGTGAATCCCGCTCGATCGGCTGCTAGAATCCCATTCCAGACCTGTTGCCATCGAGATCGACCTCCGTTGCCAACAATTCGATCGAAGGTAGCTGCATCAAGGGAATCAAGGCTGATATTGACCCGTCGCAGTCCAGCTTGATACAAGTCTTCAGCCATCCCTGCTAGTAAAAAAGCATTGGTAGTCAGAGAGAGATCTTGAGTTTCTGGTAGGCTGGAAATCGATCTGACAATTTCTACAACTCCTTTGCGTAATAGCGGTTCACCACCAGTCAGCCGAAAACAGTTAAAACCGACAGGGATAAATACATCTCGAATCAAAGTCAGCAGCTCATCATCAGTCAGCAGCTGTTGACGGTGGAGATATTCTAACTCCGCTCCCTCCGGCATACAATATTGACAGCGAAAATTGCAGCGATCGATCAGACTGATTCGTAAGTAATTTATCTGATTCATCCTTCTATTGTGACCGATTTAAAGCTTAAATATTATTCAGCAGCTATCAAGGTTAATTCGATGATATTTCCATCAGGATCTTGAGTAAACAGTGCCGCCCTGCCGGAATTACTCATTTTTACCACACAATTAGCGGCAAGTAACTGCTCCTTAGCTGCTGCTAAATCGCTAATTCCCAGGGCGATGTGTGGATTTCGAGTTGATTTGCTCAGATTGATCGCACCATTCGGTTGGTATTTAATATCTTCAATCAAGTGAATCTGAACATCACCAATTTGATACCACACACCAGGATACTTCAGATCTCGATCGACCTGTGTCAGTCCTAACGTGTGAGTGTAGAATTGGATTGATCGAGCCAAATCAGACACCATCACCGCCACATGCAAACAACTCAGGACTCTAATCATAATCGTAGGGTGGGCACTGCCCACCAGCTAAGGTTTACGCAATTTTCATCTAACAAATATTTGCGTTTAACCAATTACCAAATATCAACCATCTAGAAAGAAATAATTAGATAACCCGCCTGAAATTTTGCCCCAGTGACACTCGATCCTTTCAGAGCTGGTGGGAGGAGAATATTGCGGCGTTGATCTCCGGCTTCGATCGTCACCTCTGGCCCCGATTGAGTTAACTTCACTTGGGTTTTATCAAAACCAGGTAAATAGAGACGTACCTCGCGCTTAGGGATGTCAATAGCGATCGGTTTGGGTGCCGCGATCGCTTGACTAAAATCTGGCATGGCATCGATTAGAGGTTGCCAGTCATCACCAATTTGGGTCGGAATTGAAGCGATCTTCAAGGGATCAAATTCAGCTGTGGTGGCAGAATCGAGTTGAGCTTGATTGACAATTACGCCACCAATCGTTAAGCCTGACTGTTGGGCACTGCCCCAGAGATATTTGGCTGTAGCGACAGCGGCTGGATCGTTTGTAGTGACTAGATAACCTACCACTCGCTGCGGATTACCGATTACTAATTGACTTTGGGCTAGAGCGCTATTGGCTTCCTGCATCGGTTGAGACATCACACTCTCACCCGTCCAAGCTATCGTCAAAATTGCTGCCATTGCGGGTTGCATGATGGGCGCGATCGTCCGCCACAGATCTGACTCCTCAACTACAGCCACAAATCGCCGCAGATACCAACTGAGACTATCCGCCATCCCCGCCATTCGGAGCGTAGTAATATCGCCAGTGCCATCGTAGACGATCGTGTCATACTTGCCACTGGCATCATACTGCCTAAGCGCATTGAGCGCGATCGCACTATCCATTCCGGGCAAGATTGCCAGCTCTTGCCCGTAAACATTGCGTAAAATGGGCGATCGCAAATATCGAGCTTCAACTTGCTTGACATCTTCCCAGCCACGCTCGATCGCCACAGTTGCTGAAATTGATACTACCTCAAGATTGGCACCAATTGATTGGGGCTGATCAGTGAGGGGGATACCCAGCAAGATCCCCGTCGCAGGCGTAGGATCTTGACTGACAAATAATACTCGCCGACCGAGGTTAGCTTGTTGTTTGGCAGCGGCGATGGCGACCGTAGTACGTCCGGAACCGCCTTTACCCAGGAAGGTGAGAATTTGGGGCATATTATCCTACAACTTTGAGTTCATCTTCAAAAAACCAGGTACTAGTTTTGTCTTCAAACTCAATGACGGCACCAACACCGCTACCATCAGTCATTCTAAACTCTTTAATAGTACCTACCTTACCTAGTTTACTCACAACGCCCTTGGATACACGATCTCTGAGGCGTAAAACTTTAACTTGTTGACCGATTTCCATTGAACTTAAATTTGTTTGGTATTCTCCATCCCACAGTTTACCCGAATTCTAGACTCAGATTTGCTCTGTGGTGGCGATCGTTTTGCTGAAGTTGCAAATCGTCTAGCTCCTGCACATGCTTAGCGAGAACTAGTAAAATACTTGTATACTTCATATGTATGAATTTCCAGACATCGATAGAAACACGAAAACCCCGCTGTACGCGAGGTTTCGATGAAAAGGCGGCACCCAGATTTGAACTGGGGGTGGAGGTTTTGCAGACCTCTGCCTTACCACTTGGCTATGCCGCCGCAGCTTATGATTATACCAAATTTTTATACTAAGGCAACCCTAAATTTTAATAGTTGATGATTTGAGCGAATTATGCGGATTTTTCCACTAGGAAGAGAGTGATGACTAAAGTCATAGAGATTTATGACTTGCAAGAGTAGTATGAATGACATAAATTAGCTATTCTGAGAGGATGAGATCTTATTTTACGCTGACAGTTTGTGGGCTAGTAGTATTGTTATCTGGCTGTACGTCAGGTATTGCGCAGCAGAGTACTCCGCCCGTTGTTCCGGCAAAACCTAACGCTGTTGTAGCGCTGGGACGAATTCAGCCAAATGGAGATGTGATTAAACTTTCGGTGGCAAATGCTCAAGATAGTCGGGTCGATCGCATTCTCGTTCAAGAGGGAGATCGCGTCAAGCGCAATCAGGTGATAGCAGTGTTGCAAGGGATCGATCGTAAGCAGGCGGATTTACGAGATGCGCTGGCTGATGTTAAACTGCGGCAGCTTGAGCTAGGGCGGGTAACTCAGGGTGATGTAAAGCAGTCACAAATTGCTGCCCAAAATTCTGCAATTGCCAGAGTTCAGGCACAACTGGCGAGTACCCGCAAACAACAGGAGGCAGCTTTGCTCTCGGCTCGATCGAAGTTAACCAATGCTGAAGCTGACTATCAACGCCAAGATCGAGCAAATCGGGAAGGATTGGGATTACTGACAGCGAAGGCAAAATTAGCAAATGCTGAGGCTGAGTATCGCCGCCGCAGTCAATTTAATCGATCGGGTGACAATACTCTGGGATCTCAGGCTAAACTGACGAATGCACGGGGTGAATATCAGCGGAAACTGATACTATTCGAGTCAGGTGGAATTAGTAAATCTCAATTAGATAAAGCCCAAGAAGAACTCATCTCTGCCCAAGCATTTGCCCAGGAGCGGGGGATTGATACTAAAACTCAACTAGATAAATCTGCTGAAGATTTAGCTGCTGCTAGAGCCAATTTTAAAGAGAAACAACTGGAGACACGATCGCAATTAGGTAAAATTAAAACTGAGCTATTAACCATTAGCCAAACAGTCAAAGAAAGACAGGCAGAACTAGAGCAAACTGTCCAAACTTTGAATGCTCAAATTAGTCAAGAACGCGCTAAATTAGCCGAACTACGGGAAGTTCGCCCCACAGATGTGCGGATTGCTCAAGCCCAGTTGGAAAAAGCCAAAATTGCAGTCGAGCAGAAACAAGCCGCGCTGAAAGATTCTGAGGTGCGGGTACCTGTAGACGGACAAATTCTCAAAATTAATACTCGCGTTGGTGAACAGGTAAATATCAGTCAAGGCATTGTCGAACTAGCTCAAACCGACAAAATGTATGTGATGGCAGAGATTGCCGAAATCGATGTCAATAAAATTCAACAGGGACAGACAGCGTTAATTACTAGCGAATATAATAGCTTCGCAGGCGAACTTCGCGGCACAGTGGCTCAAGTAGGACTTCAAGTTGGACGCAGACAAACTCAAGAAGCTGGGGGTAGTAATCCCAGCACTGATAAAGAAAGTAGAGTAGTCGCAATTAAAATCGAGATTACCGCAATCGATAGCCCCAAAGTTGCCAAGTTGACCAATCTTCAAGTACGGGTACGGTTGCCGATTAAGCCATGAAAAGTCTCTTGTTTAGAAAGAAAGTACCATTAGCTTGGGCGCAATTATCTCACCAAAAAGTGCGGACTGGGATTGCAATGGGAGGCATTGCTTTTGCAAATGTGTTGATCTTTATGCAGTTGGGATTTGTAAATCTATTTGCAGGTGGGGCTATTTTGCTCCCCAAAAATTTACAAGGAGATTTATTTATTACCAATGCTGATGCTAAATTAATTAATCCTTTCAGCACATTCGATCGAACTAGGCTGTATCAGGCGGCTGCTTTTGATGGGATTATTTTTGCCGAGCCACTGTATCTCAAGTATGGTACGTGGGCTTATAACAAGGACACAATTTCCTATAGCACTCAGGTTTTTGGTTATAATCCCCAGGTGCAAATGTTTAATTTGCCTGAAGTAAATCAACAACAGTCTAAATTGCGCGAACCATTTACCGTTTTATTCGATCGATTATCTCGTTCTGAATTGGGGCCGATTCCCGCAGACATGACAAAAAAACCTACCACTTCGGCAATGGTTAATAATCTTAGAATCGATGTTAATGGATTGTTTAGTCTTGGTTGCTCTTTCTTTCTCAGTGAGGGAAATATTATTGTTAGCGATCGCACATTTGGAGATATGTTTGGTGCAAGTTCTCTCGAACAGGTGGCATTGGGCGTGATTCGAGTCAAGCCAGGTACGGATTTAGTTGCGCTCAAACTTGGAATTGAAAAAGCTGTTCCAGGAGTTAAAGCGCTGACTCATCAAGAGTTACAAGCCAGAGAATTAGCCTTTCAAGAAACTAATCCTAGCAGCACAATCTTTAATTTCGGTGCAATTATGGGCTTTATTGTCGGCGTAGCGATCGTTTATCAAGTTCTCTACGCTGATGTCAGCGATCATCTCCCTGAATATGCTACCCTCAAAGCGATCGGCTATTCCAATCGATCACTCTTAATTGTGATTTTTCAAGAGGCAATATTTCTGGCAGTATTAGGTTTTATCCCTGGATTTATGGCAACTTTGGGGATGTATCAGCTACTAACTACACTAACAAAACTAGAGTTAATTATGACTGTGAATTTAGCAGTGACAGTATTTATTTTAACGCTAATAATGTGTTTGATTTCAGGAGGGATCGCTTCAAACAAACTTCGGGCCGCCGATCCTGCTGATGTGTTTTAGTGAATAGTGGATAGTGAATGATAAATATTAGTAGGGTGGGCACTGCCCACCAACTAGATTTGACGTAATTTCTATCTGATAAATATCTGCGTGCAACTACTCAAATAAAATCTAATTGTGCTAACCATTAAATTAATGGTAAAACTAACTTAACAAAATAGTAAACTAGTGGTGCAGTAAAGATATAACTATCAGTTCGATCGAGTATTCCCCCATGCCCAGGAATTGAATCGCCCGAATCTTTGACCCCAGCATCTCGTTTCATCACTGATTCGGTCAAATCACCCAATAGACTCGTCATCCCAATTAAGCATCCTAACGCCACGCCGCCAATATACCAGTGATGCCAGTGCAGTGCCCACGCCCCAGTAGTACTGATCGCAACACTCCCCATAATCCCAAATATTGCCCCTTCCACTGTTTTGTTTGGACTGATTTCTGATAGCCGCGTGCGGCCAATCCATTTCCCGAATAAGTATGCGCCAATATCTGATGCCGCAATACACAAGAACGAGAGTAAAGTAATCGTGAACGCTGGCGGCAGTATCCTCAGATCAAAATTGAGCAGCAACTTTGACCAATCAGTATCGAACGGAAATGAGGGAGCATTGAGCGAATCCCAGCCCACCCGTAAGCGAATCCAGTAGCTGGGTAAATAGCCACTATAAAACAATCCAAATAGTGAAGTAGAAATGTCCGCGATCGAGGCTATTTTAGGCAGGAACAGCAGATAAAAGCAAATTAGGGTACCTGCCACCGGAAATAGTGCATCGTCGATATTAGAGCCAAGTGCCCCCACTAGGAGCAAGATTTGACTGACTACTAAGGTAATTTTGGTCGCAGGATTAATTCCTTTCGCTCGGACAAGTTTAAAGTACTCACTCTGTCCGAGGTAGACAATAATACACATCCCGATCGTAAAGTACCAGCCACCTAGAAATAACATACTTAGAGCTACAGCGCTCACTACAATGCTACTAATGACGCGGGTTAATGACATTTATGGAGTTGGGAGTTAGTTAGAAGTTGGGAGCGAACACGTAATTAACCTTAGTCTAATTTCTCCGCACTGAGAATAAACAGCGGATCGACAGCGACAAGACGACGACCATTACCCCTGGTTTCAAGTCGATTGACAGCAGCTTGAACGACTTCCACGTTCCGCGCTTGGAGCTGGGTAAAGCTTTCTGATACTTCATACAACCCTTCTAGACTAGCTGCGGTAACAACTATTCTGCCAGTTAGTGGTAAATATTCCCAAACTTCCTGCAAAATCGGTTTGATCGCACTACCGCCCTCAATACAGACTCGCTGGGGCTGCGTGGCGATCTGCTTGAGACATTCTGGGGCATTACCGATCACAATTTGGACATTCTGGACTTCAAACCGATCGCAATTAAGTCTGATCAAGCTAGCTACTTCTTCGTCCCGCTCGATCGCGATAATTTGACCTTGAGGGCATATTAACCCAATTTCTACCGGAATTGTGCCTGTACCCGCCCCAATATCCCACACCACAGAATCCGCCTCCAATCTCAACGCCGAAATCAGCAATAATCTCAGCTCGCGTTGACTCATCGGAATCCCTGGCAATCGCTCAAATAGTTGATCGGGGATTCCTGGGGACACATATTTCCACAGTTTGGACATAATTTTGGAGTCTATTTACTCACATCTTACCAGAAGAAAGATTGGTAAACCTCGAACCATCGAAGCTACTCTATTACCCTGATTCATGAGATGATTGTCGGTTGAAATTAATTGAAACAGCACGATCGCCGCCAATTCGATTAACTAAATTCACAGAGTGCATCATGAAGTCAATTTCCTCATATTTCGCAGTATTTAATAGTCGGAAGATGGTGGCAATTTTGCTACTTGGCTTTGCATCTGGCTTACCGTATGCTCTAGCTGATGATGCTTTTAGAGCATGGCTGACCAAGACTGGATTTGATGTCAAGACGATTGGGTGGTTGAGCTTGGTAGGTTTACCCTATTCGCTAAAATTTCTCTGGTCGCCATTGGTTGACTACTTTCGACTACCGATCCTGGGACGACGCAGAGGCTGGATTCTGGCTACTCAAATTGGACTAGTGATGGCGATTCTGGCTTTGGCTAGTCAGATGGGGGTAATTGCAGGTTTAGATCCCGCAGGTAGAAATAATGCGCTGCAATTGGTGGCGATTACCGCTGTGGGGATTGCGTTTTTGAGTGCAACCCAGGATATTGCAGTTGATGCTTATCGAACTGATGTAGTTAGCACTTTGGAAGTAGGTGCTGGCGCATCGGTGGCTCTGTTGGGCTATCGGGTGGCGTTACTGCTGACTGGATGGATTGCCTTCGTTTTGGCAGATCGGATTGGCTGGGCATCGGTATATGGAGTCATGGCAGCATTTCTGGGGATTGGGATAATTGGTTCTTTCATCGCTCCCAACGAAAAAGTCAACGC
>JANNDQ010000608.1:0-8551 GCA_031387965.1 Chamaesiphon sp. OTE_75_metabat_567 | reverse complement strand
TCCAAAACCTTGCAGGCTGCTATCGCGATCTGCTGATTGCCAAAACTGCACCCAAACGACCCGATCTAGTCGCCCTGACTGAAGAAACTTGGCTAGAACTTGGCAAGATTGCCCAAGCGTGGCAAGTCAGCTGGATTCTCGCTGGACAAAAACATCTCAAAGATAGTGAAGTTCAGCTCAAGCATACGACTCAGCCCCAATTGTGGCTAGAAATTGCGATTTTAGGACTTCTCTCAGTCAGCATCCAGCCAGCCGCAGCGCTTCCCCCCGTAGTTGCGCCGCCATCATCTCGATCTGTCAGTCCACAGCCAGCTACACCACCAGTGATCGTCCAACAGCAGCAATCGATCGCCACGCCCTCTCCAGTAGCCCCAGTAGCCCCTCCCGCTCAGATTGACACTCCAGACTTAACAAATACCTGGGAACAGGTCTTACAGCAGCTCTTACCTGCTAGTAGGGACTTATTTAAGCCGTTTGGGAAGTTAATCTCAGTTTCCGAAGCGCAGGCGGTAGTAGCGATGAAATCTAGTACGATGCAAACGATTGCCAGTGGCAAAGTGCCGGAACTGGCGAAGGTATTTAGTCACATGTTCGGTCGATCGATCGCAGTTAAGCTAGAAGTCATCGGCAAAAGCCAACTTCAGCCCAGCTCCAGCGCTCCAGTACCACCAGCGACACCTTCACCACTCAAATCATCAGAACTGCTAACACACCACTCTCCTTCACCCACTCCAGACACATCAATTTCCGCGCCAACAGCTGGAGCATATTTGTCCGAGGCGGAAGATCTCGAAGATTCGGACAGCAGCAGTACTCAAAATTCACTCCAATCAATTGCTGAGTTATTGCCAGTTCTCAATCTCACTCCGCCGCAGCCAATCTCATCACCCCCAACACCAGTAGATTTACCAGAGCTAGAACCGCCGACAGATTTCGCAGAGCCGCCTGATTCGGTAGATCTAGAGCGAGCCACAAATACGCGAGTATTTGAACCAGAGGAGGCAGAAATTGACCCGATGATCCAGAGCGCAACAGATACCATTGTCAAAATATTTAATGGCGAAATTATTGATCGTACTAATGAGCTGTTCGATCGAATTGTTGGCATCTAACGTGAGTTTCTCCTCCCAGAACACCTAAGCCAACACAAATATTGTCTAGCAAGTAAATCACAAGATAGCTAAATATTATGGCTTACAATAATTTCTCGTTGCAAGATGTAATAGACCGATTTGAAATAAATTTACTTGAGTCAACTTTTTGTGACTCCTTGCTGCCAGCAACTCCACAGCCTGAATTTCTGACTATTTTTGAGCAGGCTCTGCCTTTAGCTCAGCGAGCTAGATCTGAAAAGGCTAAGTCAGAGTTGTTAGTTAGTCCCATCTTAGTTGAGGTGCGGCGACTAGTTGGCGATCGAGTTCAGTTATTTTCTGGAGAGGAATTTAATGTCGATAAAGATCGCGGCTTGAATGGTTTTTGTGACTTTTTATTTAGCAGATCCACAACATCTTATGTTATTCAAGCGCCAATTCTGATGCTAGTGGAAGCAAAAAAAGGTGAGCTAGATGTTGGGCTAGGGCAATGTATCGCAGAGATGTTTGCTGCTCAAATCTTTAATCAAACTAAAGATAAATTAATTCCAGTTATTTATGGCTGTGTTACTAGTGGCAAGCTTTGGCAGTTTCTTCAACTAGCAGGTAAAGACGTAACTATCGATATTAATGAGTATCCAGTTACTCCAGTCCAGCGGATTCTTGGTATTCTTAAATGGATGGTGAGTGACAATCAAAAATAATCCTACTCTTCTTGCTGTTCCTCCTCGGCGGCATCGAGCAATAATTTCTGCTCTACTTCTACTGGTTCAAGCTCCACAACTTCTACTTCTACTGGCGCAGTGACGGATTGAGGCAGCCTGAGTGGTAGTGCTAATGGTTGTTCTGGAATCACCAGCGCTTGCTCTAACCAATAGCTAGCGGTGGGAATAGTTCGTTCTAGATCTTCTAATGGACGAGGAATTACCATAATCGATCGCAATTCACCGATTTGTTCGGCAGCTGACATCCCCACATCTAGCGCAATAGTAACATTAGAAACTGTACCCCGAATAATTGCGGTGCAAAAGCCAGCTCCAGTTTTTTCATAGCCAGAGAGATAGACATCGGCTGTCTTGAGCATGGCATCCATTGCGCCCACCATCGCGGGAAAACCACGAGTTTCGAGTAAGCCAATCGCTAAATTAGTTAGCTTACTTTTGCCGACTACTTGAGCTAAGAGTCGATCGCTAATCGGGAGTACGACATTAAGATTAGGTGACGGACGCGAAATCACCGACTGGTAAATCAATTCGTCCATTTGGGATGCGACTTCGGCACCTGCGGCTACTGCCAATCTCACATCAGGAAACCGACCCCGAACTACCGCAGTACAATACCCCCCACCAATCTTTTCATAGCCCACTAGGGTGACATCGGCAGACTTAATCATCATATCTGCCGTTCCCACCATCGCCGGAAAGCTACGGGTGGATATTAATCCGATCGCACTTTCGGCATGAATGTTGGACATTTGAATTAGTGGATAGTGGATAGTGAATAGTGGATAGTGAAAAACTTAATGATTTTCGACGACTAACCTGCTCGGAATTGACATATCAATTCATCAATAAGGTGACTATCCAAAGGCTATCGCTGGCAACTAGCTAATTCTACCTTCAACTTGGTTGCGGAATTCTTGGACTTCTTCAGTATAGCCAATTGGCAGAATTCGCTCAACGTTGGGATGGGGGCGAGGAATAATTACCCAAGACTCTAAGGTACCGCCGTAAACTTTCTCAACTACGTCTACACCTGCCGCCATTGCCTGCTTAACTTCCGAAACGTCGCCACGCACGTTGACTGTAAACCTAGCACTACCAGCGCGCAGATAGCCTACTAGGGTGACACGTCCAGCTTTGAGCATGGCATCAGCAGCAGCTAAGACAGCAGGAAAGCCTTTGGTTTCGATCGAACCAACTGCCTGTTGAGAACTCATAGAATCAGCCATGAAATATATGTTCCTTGTAATAATAAGTTATTCGATCGCGGACTAGATTTATCGTTGGGAGTGTTGGGTTTCATTCTTCAACCCAACCTACAGATCTCACACCCAAAATTCTTCTGATTCCGAAGTATATTGCATCGGCATCACGCTATCGAGGTTGTCTGTAGGATGAGGCACGATATAGTGACTGACTAAGGCACCTTTTTTCGTAGCTTCGCAAGCTAGGACACCAGCCGCAACAGCTTGATTGACTTCGGATACGGGACCGCGAATAGAAATCATAAACTCGGCGCGTTCTGCCAAACCGTAGTAAACCAATGTCACACGCCCAGCCTTGAGCATCGCATCGGCAGCCGCTAAAACAGGCGGAAATCCATCGGTTTGAATCGTCCCAACCGCTTGTCTGGAACTTCGAGTTGCCATTAATAATCTGCTCCTACATTAGTGCTTTAGTAGTTCAGGGAGATTGGGGAAAGTGGGCACAGTCAATCGATCTATTACCCGTTACCCATTGCCTATCACCGATCTTGTCAGTCACGATCGATGATTAGTCCAACCAACCGATATCAGTGTTGTTGCGGCGACGCAGTGTTTCTTCACGGGACTGAGTAGGGCGGGCTGTCAGGGAAGCGTAAGTGTTTGCCTCTTTTTTGACGATCGCGCTAGCTTTACTTTTGGCTGGAGCTTGCCCCTGTTCTGCCAATTTAACGATGGTGGCTTTGGCTTCATTGAGTTCTTTCGTCAATGCGTCAAATTTCTGCTGCTGAAGCTTTGCTTCTTTTTCTTGAGCAGCTTTGAGTTGGGCATCGTCGTTGGTTGGTGGGTTCATGTTAGTGGTGATAGTAGAAGTGGGCGTTGGCTGTGGTTGGGTAGAATTATCTTTAGGTGGGATCACTAATGGCTGCTGCATTTCTTGCCGCAACACATCAGATGCTGATCCGCGTTTTTTATTAACACTCATATTTAGCTCCAGTCTTTCCAGATTTCGTTGACGACACAGCGGTAGTCAGCGGCTGCGGGGGCAGCTGCTGAACTCTTGTACTGACTAATTGGTAAACCCGCCATTGCTGCACGTTCGTGAATTTTCAAATTCCTGATTACTGTATAATAAACTGGAATCTGACACTGCAATAAGGTTTGTTGGGCTTCTTGAGCTTCTCTCAAACCGCGAGAATTAACTTTAGTCAGCAGGACACGATGGCTAATCTGGGATGGAATTACCACCTGTCTGACGGTGCGAATCAATGCAGCTAGATCCATTGGCGCTGGAGGAGTTGGGAGTACCAAGTAGTCAGCAATGGGCATAATCGCGGCTAAGGCGACGGAATCGAGCGCAGGCGGCATATCTACAACCACGATGTTATAGTCTGCCCACTGCTGACGATTCACGCCAGTTAAGTCAGTCAGCACAGTAGTCTCAAAGCCCAAATCTTGACCTTCAGACTGCTTTACCCACCAACTTGCGGAGCCTTGAGCATCGGCATCAACTAGGAGTACGCGATGCTGTTCCCCAAAGATCGCAGCAAGATTGATCGCTGTTGTCGTTTTTCCCACACCACCTTTACCGTTCAACACGATCAGAATTTTGGTCGATTTGATCTGGGGTGATGCTTTCTTAGTCATGAGTTCAACCATTGGGGAAAAGCTGGCGTTTAAGCCTGTCGAAATTAGCCCGTCCAGCGACATATTCATTCGATCGATGGATGATTTCGACCGTTTCGGTGGCGTAGGTTTCTCGGACAGGATACTGATATGTGTTCTGAAACGGTGGATCTGCCATGCCTGGTGGATCTAACGCGGGAGTATCCCACACATCGGCGGTTTCGGAATTATCTAGCGGCGGATCTACTAGCGGTTCCGGCGGACTCGGTAGATCTGAAGTTTCGACTACAGATACTTCGCCGCGACTGCGATCTCCCAAAATTGAATGAGTGGGAATGACATCAGCCTCCTCAACCTGAGGATTCATAATCGTCGTTCCCGCCCCAATACAAGCATTGCGATCGATCGATCCACTGCCAATAACCAGTACCCCACGACCAATGCACACTCCAGCCCCAATGTCAATATTTCCACCTGAGGCATGAATGATCGTCCCAGCTCCAATACATACCCCAGCTCCGATGGCGATCCGACTATCTGCTTCAGCTTGAAGTAATACTCCAGGCGCGATGGCGGCAGTTGGATCGATCGAAACATTTCCATCGAGATGGACGGGTACTACCTCCCTGGATAAAGATCGAAACTTGGTGAGCATTTGGGCTGAACTGTTTACTGGTAACTTTTTGCTGTCCGCCGTTTGTGCTAGTTTCTAAGGACGCTGGATGATTTCTTCATGCACACGTCGTTTAGCTTGCTTATCTACTCCAATCAACCGCACGTATTCACCTGCGTGATCGGTGAGGCAAGTCTCTAATTGCGCGATCGCGTCTTGAATTCGCGTTGCCGAGACTGGCTTACAGGTGTGCCAGGAGCTGCTCCGAAACCGTCGCAGATCGGCATGTTCGGTTGTGATTTGGTAGCTATTTTCGAGCAACCGCCGGACGGATGCCACGATCTCAGGACTAAGGGAGGTTTTAACGTTGCCACTACCAGCGCTGGCGACCCCAAAGGAGCTGTTAAATGCAGTAGTTGGGCTACTGCCACCCGTACTGAGGGTAACAGGCTCACCGGGCTTGTGAATCAAGATTTCGGTGACGCGGCGACGCGCGTGAGGATCGATGCCGATCAACCGGACGTAATCGTGCTCATGAGCGCCGACTAGCTCGGTTAACATCGAGATTGCTTCATTCTCACGAGTACCCTGGTAGGATGGGCCACTTGTCCAAGAGGTGGCGCGATAGCGACGAACATCAGCAAACTCAGTCCCAATCCGAAAACCCTGACTGAGTAGTTGTCTAACTGTATGGGCAACATTACCACCGCCAGTTCCAGAGCCATTACCGTTGGTGGCAACAGCAGCAGCGCCATTACTCCCCTTCGATTTACTGACTTGAGTCACCGCACCATCGGGGCGTTGAATCATTAGTTCTAATACCCTCGTCCGCGACTTGGTATCAACACCAAGGATTTGGACATACTCACCCTGATGTTCATCTAGAACCGCTGTGATGCTTGCCAGGACGCTGCTTTCACCACCTTGGGCGATCGCCGCACTAGTCCACGAGCCTGTCCGAAAGCGACGCGCATCGGCGTATTCTGCGGCCACACGGTAGCCCTGGCTCAATAAACGGCGAATTTCTTGGCGAACGCTGTCACTAATACTACTCATATCTTCGTTCCAGTTAAATTATCGATAATTTAGATAATAATTTCTTCTTTATAAGGCATCTCGTTTGCTGTATGTCAAGTCATTGCCCACTGCCACTGTATCCACGATCGCCACAATCAGCGCATCGACAGGATAGCGGTCTTTAGTGGAGATCTGACGCGCAGCACTACCCAGACTTACTAAAACTACTTCTGTTAAACCTGCGCCCACACAATCAGCGGCGACTTCATACTCTGGCAGGTCGTTACCCGCCGCATCCAGCATTTGCACGAGCAAAAACTTTGTCCCAGTTAAATTTGGTTCTTTGTGGGTACTGACCACAGTACCCAGTACTTTAGCTAGTTTCATCTAGCTTTAAGAACGTCTACTACCCATTGCCAAGGGGCCTGGGCCGTTTAAGCTATCGCGGAATTTTTCCACGTCTTCGGTATAGTTCATTGGCAGTACGTACTCTAGGTTTTCGTGCGGACGCGCAATAATGTGAGTCGATAGAACTTGGCCACCATTAACCCGTTTAACGGACTCTACACCTGCGGCAACTGAAGCCTGGACTTCAGAGACATCGCCACGCACGATTACAGTTACGCGACCGCTGCCGATTTTTTCGTAGCCAACTAGGGTAACACGAGCGGCCTTGACCATCGCATCAGCAGCTTCTACAACTGCGGGGAAACCCAGGGTTTCAATCATTCCAACTGCAATTGACATTATCAGTGACTCCTAAATTTTCAGTTAATGTAATATTTTACCGTAGTCTAAACGCGGAATTTCTCTACGTCTTCGGTGTAGTTCATCGGCAGTACGTACTCCAGGTTCTCGTGCGGACGCGCAATGATGTGAGTGGATAAGACTTCGCCACCATTAACACGCTTAACCGACTCCACACCTGCTGCCACGGAAGCTTGTACTTCAGAGACATCACCACGGACAATGACAGTTACCCGCCCGCTGCCGATTTTTTCATAGCCGACTAATGTGACCCGTGCGGCTTTGACCATGGCATCAGCAGCTTCCACAACAGCAGGAAAACCTTTGGTTTCAATCATTCCCACGGCAATAGACATATATTTTTCGTCCTTAAAGTAAATTTGTAGTCAACGACTCACACGAGTATTCGCGCTGAATCGATATTTATGTATAGCGCACCAATTTTTTCACAGGTTTTGACTATGAAAAGTCGAATACTTATAGATTCGCCAAGGTTAAGCATAGACTGATCCGTGACGCTTTGGCAATATAAGCAACAATTTTATTTTGTTAAGTTAAGTATCAGTAAATTTTATATCTACCCGACCGGGGATCGCTGCAACTCACTAAAAAATCTGCCCATGTGAGCAGACTTTTGAAGTACGGTCGAAATTAATTGTTTGCGGAGCGTACCGGAGGTAATCGATTACATTTCGTCGATCGCATAATCAATGGTCAATTGATCGGGTTTACAGCGTTTAACATGGGTTTGTATCCCTTGTGCCAGTTCACTTTGTAAGTCTTCAACGTAGCCCGTCATCGCGACTTCGGCTTCACCTGCATACGCAAACGGGCCGAAGTAATAGGTACATCTGGGCTGCTCGGTCAAAATTTCGATCCACCAAGCTCGTCCAAGCAGATTCAGGGTACTAGTCCAGATCGTATCAATATTCATATATTTATTATTTAGGATGCGGGTTGACGAGCTACGGCGATCGGAAATATTGCTTGTGTCTTTGAAGAATTCCAAGACTAAAAATTGCAACCGCAGTGGTAGATTTTATAGGATCGATCATTTACTTTCTGTATCTATAGTTATACCCAGCGCTATTGGCAAATGAATCACTCGATCGACATAGATTTAAAGTCTATTTTTAGATACCAGTCTGGAGCGGTAGCCATGACAAATATCCCCGACTTCTGAGATAAGTCGGGTTGCTACCTTCTTGCCTGCGACTGAAGCCACCCTAACGGTTCCGCTGTGGCTACGGCAGGCTTACGCCAACGCGAGTGCCGCTTCAGGATTTTTGTTTGATACTAATTAGATCTGTCAGAATATTGTCCAAACCACCATTGACTTGAATCCGATCGATCTTTTCAGCGATCCGTTAGAGTACTTCTAATTCTTTCAATCGCAGCGCAACTGGATTATCTTCCATTACCTTAGCAGTATTAAGCATACTCCGCGTGGCGGCTGTTTCCTCCCGACGACGGACAACATTTGCTTGAGCTGATTTTTCGGCTTCGACGACTTTACTCAGGATTGCTTTAATT
>JANNDQ010000604.1:0-1896 GCA_031387965.1 Chamaesiphon sp. OTE_75_metabat_567 | reverse complement strand
GTGGTTTCGAGTACTCTTACTTCTATTTCTGCTGATAGTAGTAATTGGAAGATTGCTGCGCCGATTATCTAGTCAGCAAAGTCGCTGGGCTGAAATTTATCGGTAAGAAGAGGAGTTGTCGATTCCGCAACGCGGAGGCTATGCCAACGACAACTCCTCTTCCTTATTTTAAAACCTAATTCTCGATCCGCTCGGCAGAATTGCTGAATTATAAACCCCACCTAGGGAATAACATCGAAGCTTTCCTTCCCATTGAGACGATAAACATAAAAATCACTATCTAGGGTAAAGATTCGCCTGATTTTTTTGCGCTCGGCAAGTGTTACCAAAGAAGCATCAGCTAAATCCATCGGCACATTTTTGTATTGTGCCATTAGCTCCCGCATTCGATGCTGCTCAGTAAGATCGGCTGTATGTAAAACAAGAGCTTCTCGGTTGAAAAATTGCCATAAGATATCTTGTGCTGACCAGCCCCTAAGCTGATAAAGAAAATACATTGCCTCCGTCAAACAACACCAAGTAGTCAACATTGGGACAGAAATCCTCTGGTAAGTTTCAACACAGCGGTGATGTGCGTCCCCTTGTCCAGAATCAATGAGGGCAATGAGTGGGCCAGTATCGACTAAAATCATTGCCGCTGAATGCCTTGCTTGGCAAGCTTGATAGCTAACGCTTCACCAAACGCAGTCTTTTGGTAAATTTGATGGGGTTCCACTCGACTATCAATCGACCCAATTAAGTCTGATACATCCTTAAATAAGTCTGATTTAGGTTGGCTACAATGATCTGGGAGATTGGCAGCAATCCACTCTGTTGGACTTATACCCTGTGTTTGTGCCACTGCTAGCAAATGAGCGTAGACTTTATCTGGTAAGGAAATTTGATGTTCTGACATAACATTTCAGGCAGATCGAGCCAAAAGTTTTGGACTAACAATATTGTACTTTTTCTGAAGCAAGATCGAGTCGATTACCTACGGTAGGCTATTGCAGGGCAAACGCTCCGCTACCGCCAACAGGATGGATTGCAGCAACTCCAAGCCGCACAAGTGAATGGTTAGATCGATCTACCATTGCAAACTAGTTACTTTTGAACAAGATTGGGGTACACTACATGTGTCCGCACATGCTCTAAAACTGAAGTGCAGTAAACAGGTTTCACCGTGATTCTCTGTCTGTAAGAGTGAAGTTCTCGATCGAACTGTGAAAATCTTTAATTTAATCAAATAGAAAATTATGTCTTCTAATAACTTACTCTCAAGATCGATCGTTAGCCCGCAAGCCATACAAGCCGTTCAAGAGTACCTAAGCAAGTTTGCAGCTACAGAAGATTTTGAAGGTAAAATCGAGACTGCCTTCGGTACCAAAATTGGTGCTGCTGCAATTCGTCAACAGTGGTTAAGTGGGGATTTTAGTCTGATTCCAGCGATTACGGTGTTATCGAATGGAGAATTAGGCACGGCAAATGGTGCTTATGCTGGGGATTTAGATGAGATTTTCGTATCTTCAGGTTTTTTGGCAGCGCATCAAAGTGATGTGAATGCAGTGGTGGAGTTATTGCTAGAAGAGATCGGACATAAGATCGATCGATTATTAAATGGCAATGTGGATAGTCCTGGTGATGAGGGGAATATCTTTCGATTGTTGGCAACTGGGCAGAGTTTATCACCAGAGATATTGGCGGGATTGAGGACGCAGGACGATCAAGCTATGATTACCGTGGATGGTAAATCAATCGAGATCGAGAAGCAAGATTTTTTTGGTGATGCTGGGGGTGTTGAAACAAACGATACGCTGACAGGAACAGATGGTGCCGATCGACTATTCGGATTAGCTGGTGACGACCAACTGATCGGTCTCACAGGTGCAGATGCCTACTTTGGTGGGACTGGTAACG
>JANNDQ010000583.1:0-1603 GCA_031387965.1 Chamaesiphon sp. OTE_75_metabat_567 | reverse complement strand
ATCGAGTGTCCGTTTTTGAGCTTCAAAGTGAAGCATCGATACTCAAAATACTACCATCGCTAAAATCGATATTGAGATTGCAATTATTTAGAAATGTAGTGGGACGACACGACTAAAACTGTGGGTAAAAGTTGTAGAATATAGCAATGAGTAACCCCAATGCCAAATATCGGATAAAACTAAGCGAAGAGCAGCGTCAAGAACTGATAGAGATTAGCAAGAATGGTAATAAAGCAGCAAAACAGGTGAATCATGCACAAGTATTACTCATGTCAGATGATAATGCAGTAGCAGGAAGATGGCGAGATGAAGATATTAGTCAAGCATTAAACATGCACGTCAATACAATTGCGGCAATTAGAAAAAAGTATGCACAAGACGGCATCAAACCAGCATTACAAAGAAAGCCAAGAGAAACGCCACCAACATCACCTAAATTAGATGGTCATCAGGAAGCACATTTGATGGCGATCTGTTGTAGCGAACCGCCAGCGGGAAGAGTGCGATGGACAATGCAACTACTAGCCAAAGAGTTAGTAGCAAGAAAGCTGATAATATCCATTAGTAGAGAGACGATTAGAAATAAGTTAAATCAAATTGAGTTACAGCCGTGGAAAACTGAAAGATTTTGTATTCCCGAAGAAGATCTACCGCGATTTATTGCCCAAATGGAAGATGTACTCGATGTCTATAGTGAGCCTCCAGACCCGAATGCCCCACTAATTTGTATGGATGAGGCTTCAGTCGAGCTAACAGGAGATCTGTATCCAAGTATTCCAGCAAAACCGGGACAACCACGAACAGAAGACTATCAAAATCAGCTCAATGGAGTTGAAGCAATATTTATGTTTGTCGAGCCGATTAATGGATGGAGAAGAGTGAGTAATCGTCCACAGAGAACTCGGTTAGATTGGGCGGAAGAAATCAAGCAGTTATTGGATGAAGATTATCCTGATGTCCCAATGATTAAATTAGTGTGTGATAATTTAAACACGCATCATCTTGGCTCTCTATATCATGCTTTTCCTGCTCCCACAGCTCACCGATTAGCGCGACGATTATCGATTCATCATACTCCCAGAAATGGAAGTTGGTTGAATATTGCTGAAACTGAGTTGAGCGTATTGTCACAACAATGTTTAGATCGCCGAATTAGTAGAGCAGATCTTCTTAAAGCTGAGTTAGCAGCTTGGCAACAAGAACGAAATCAAGAATATGCTCAAGTTAAATGGCAATTTACCACCGCAGATGCTCGAATCAAACTGCACTATCTTTACCCACAGTTTTAGTCGTGTCGTCCCAGTAGGGTGGGCACTGCCCACAGACCATATACAACCGAAGCAATAAGACTTTAAACTGTTTGATTCGATCGCATAATCTCTACACTAATCGATCAATCTTAACCACTCTCAATGTTAATATTGCTAAACCGAAAATGGTTTGTGGGCAGTGCCCACCCTACTGGCGTGACCAGACTAAAATTGTGGGTAAAGATGATGCAGTTTAATTCGAGCATCTGCGGTGGTAAATTGCCATTTAACTTTAGCATGTTCTTGGTTCCGTTCTTGTTGCCAAGCTGCTAATTCACTTTTAAGAAGATCTG
>JANNDQ010000514.1:0-3431 GCA_031387965.1 Chamaesiphon sp. OTE_75_metabat_567 | reverse complement strand
TAGCGCTCCAAGATCCAGATATCCATGTCGCTAGCTTCAACCGTCCGAATTTATACTATGAAGTTCGTCGCAAAAGTACGACTCCATATAAAGAATTACTCGCCCAAGTTAAGCAATCAACAGGATCAGGAATTATATATTGTTTAAGCCGCAAAAAAGTAGATGAGCTGACAGCGAAACTTCAACATGATGGCATTAAAGTTTTACCTTATCATGCTGGATTAGATAGTGAAACTCGCACGAATAATCAGAATAGTTTTATCCGTGATGATGTGCAGTTGATGATTGCCACAGTTGCCTTTGGGATGGGAATTAATAAACCCGATGTGCGGTTTGTGATTCATTACGATCTACCGCGCAATATTGAGGGTTATTACCAAGAATCTGGACGGGCTGGACGCGATGGCGAACCCGCTCACTGTACGCTGTACTTTGGGATGGGCGATATCAAAACGATCGAATATCTAATTGCCCAAAAGATCGATCGAGAAACTGGGCTAGCACTCGAAGAAGAACAGCGAATTGCTACCCAACAAATGCGGCGGGTAATCAATTATGCTGAAGCGACTGAATGTCGAAGAATTATTCAACTCGGTTACTTTGGCGAGAGTTTTCCAGGTAACTGTGATAATTGTGATAATTGTAAATATCCTAGACCGATTTCTGACTGGACGATCGAAGCCCAGAAATTATTATCTTGCGTGGCTCGATTCACTCATCAGGGGCGCAACTTTGGCTTGAGCTATACCATCGATGTCTTGCGTGGCTCTAAAGGCGATCGAATCTTAAAGAATGGACATGATACACTTTCCACCTACGGCATTGGCAAAGATCGGACTCAAAACGAATGGCGAATCTTAGGTAGATCCTTGCTCCATCAAGGCTTAGTCGATGAAACTAGCGACGGCTATTCTGTTTTGACACTCAACGCCTTGAGCTGGGAAATCCTCAAAAGTCAGCGCAAAGTAGAGATGGCAATTGCACCTGCGCTACCCACCGCTGAAATCCAAGATATCAGTACCAATACCGCCGAGATCCAATCGCTCTACAACCGTCTCCACAAACTCCGCAAACAGTACGCAGATGCAAATAAAGTTCCACCTTACGTGATCTTTGCCGACTCTAGTCTCAGACTGATGTCCCAACAACAACCTCAAACTCTCGCCCAGTTTGCCCAAATTTCCGGCGTAGGGGCACGCAAACTCGCCCAGTATGGGGAAATGTTCACTGGCGAAATCAGAGCCTTTCGGGCTGAATCTGGCTTGTCTGTCCAAACTGAGTCCGATCCGACACCACCATTAAATATTGCTGCGCCTCGAAAAACTGATGTATCTCACACTCATCTGGAGACACTAAACTTTCACCAACGGGGTTTGGACATCGCCGAGATTGCCGCTAAAAGAGCGATGCGGGAAACAACGATCGTCGATCATTTAATCAAATTAATCGAAGGTGGGTATGAAGTAAATATCGACTCGATCGTACCACTCGCGACAGCACAGGCGATCGAGCTAGCAATTACTACCGTTGGAGCGGAACGACTGACTCCCATTAAGGAACATCTAGGGGAGGACTATAGTTATGAACAAATTAAATTAGTCAGAGCTAGTGTTGAGCGGCGTAAATCTTAGTACTATTTTGTGAACAGTCGGTGTGCAACGCTTACAAATCCTTCAGAGCCTGGGTTTGATTGTACTCAAACATACTGAGCAAGCTCAATCCTTTATCAAGATAGGCTCTAATTTCGGTAGCATCCCAGTTGCGGCTGGTAGCGTGTGTTTTTCCATTTACTACGTGGGTAACTTGACTGACATTTGGAAGTCCATCCGATGGGAAAATTAAAATGTATGACCCATTCGCTTCCGTGCAAAGTTTCTCGCGCTGATAGAACTTAATGATATTGGGCTGGAAAAATGCGCGAATCCGGTCGGGCATTGCCCCAAGTAGCCGATACTGCTTCGAGAAGGTAGGAAAATCAGAAAAATTAATATCCTGCGAACCCAGGACATTTGCCATCTTGTCCATGAGGTGCTCACGCCGCAACTCAAATCCAGGCAAATTTAATGACTCGTCATAGAAAACTAGCGCCGTTAGGAAAAAACAGTTATCGTCATCATCGAAATTTGCGCCAACCGTATATCGATAATCAAAAATAGCAACGGTGACCGATTGCCCCTTACGCTTGACTTGACCTTTTATGAGATGGGTAATCTTGCGCTGCCGCCCGTGCTGGAAAAAATCCAGATTCGAGAGTAGCGATTCGATACTTGCATCACCCTTGGGGAAATATTGAAATTTTAACTGGTTCGCCAAAGCCTGAATTTCGGCAATCCGCTTCTTGTGATGTTGGAAGGCACCGTAAGCGATCGCGGCAAACAAGCCAACTACAAACACCGCCATTACTCGACCGTACCATATCATACTGACTCCTCTGACTGTAAATGAGACGATATGCTTAGTTTGCCCAGCCGAGGAACAGATAACACATACACCTAAGCCCGTGATCTTAACAGCCTAGTGGTGAAGTTAGCCTGTGCCGTTACTACGATGCAACTGCAAAATCTGTATACTGTCGCATCTTTGGCTCATGAAATGCTAGCACAATATCTTCTCTAGGAACTCCTGCACGAACTAAATCATTAGCGATGCCGTCTTCCGTCCAATCCTCTTCAATCCAGAATTTACCATCCCGAATCCGAACATAGACTGTCATACCAGTAACACGCTTTCCATTCTGCCAACCAATATTCATCCAGATATAGTGAGATTTTGCTTCATCTACAATCAAAAATGTTTCAATATCTGGGTTGGGACGGCGATTACTCAGTTCTACATACTCAGTTAAAGTGAGCTTAATCAACTTAGGATACTCAGTTAATTTATCCATTGCATAATCTCCTCTGTTTCTATGTCTACAACAATAATTGGGAGTTGATGTCTATTTAGGATGAGTTGAGTTACATCCTGAGTAAAGAAAGTTTCGTATGCGAATTTGCTAATAGCGATGTACAGCTTACGGTCTGGGGCTGTTTCCTCTAGAAGATAGAAGTAGATGTCATACTGACCAAGAGCCTCTTTTAAGTCCTGTATTTTTGATGCGCCAATAAAGCTTTTTACTTCCACAACGAGCTTTTGTCCATCTCGTTCAGCCGCGATCGGTCTTTCAGCACCGGGATCAGCATACAGCGCTGTTCTGCGATACCGAATAACATAAGGGTCATCTGTAATCAACCAACCATCCTTTATTAAAGCGTTTTTTACCGAGTTGTGGATAATGTCTAGCCTAGGCATATAGCTATCCTATTTGAGAAAGTCCTTTTATAGTACAATATTATTAAATAATTAATAAGCGATATTTAAGTAATGGATAATCCACTAATAAAACAGCAAGAGGAATATAAAAAGATAGCGGATCTAATGAGCCTGATTAA
>JANNDQ010000488.1:0-11245 GCA_031387965.1 Chamaesiphon sp. OTE_75_metabat_567 | reverse complement strand
CAACGTGCAGAGCAGGAATCTCAACGTGCAGAGCAGGAATCCCAACGTGCAGAGCAGGAATCCCAACGTGCCGATCGAGAACGCGATGAAAAAGAAAAATTAATCGCCTATCTTCGCGCCCAAGGTATCGATCCAAACGATATTACTTGAGTTTGATGAAACCGCCACGCGCTGGTACAAGTTTTGGGCTGTATTTGCACTCTACTGTACTAATCGATGAATTTTGCCGTAGGCGATATATGATCCACCACTAGCAACTTCCTCCACCGAATCTACCACAAACAACATTCCCTCTTCCCGAATATTGCGCGGAAACCGCATATTAAAATTGGGATTGTAGCCATCGGAAACTACCCGCGCACGGAGCTTACCTTTATCTTTGACGCACTGAATTAAAACACCATTGCCCACGCTGTCGATCGTCGGTAAGTCTGCTGCCGAACCGATCGCATTTGCCGCTGTTTTCTTCGTGCTGCTTGCTTTGTAGCTGGTTGTCGAGCGGCGACGTTCTTCGCCTGGGAGGACTAATAGCCGGATGGTACTCTTGGTGCGATAGAATGTGCCGTCGGTGGAGAGTTCGATTTCATCTATGACATATTTAACCCCTTCCTCCCGAATACTGCGGGGGAATTGAACATTCAGAGTCGTGTCATAGCCATCGGAAAGGACGCGAACCCGCAGCTTACCACCTTCCCGCACACATTCAACTAGGACACCGCCATCTGGTTTATCGACGGCTTCCAGGCTATCGGCAGAGCCAGATGCTACGCCGCGTAGTTTGAGATCGTCTCGATCGCGTGTTTGAGCTTGATAGGCTTGATCGCGCATCTCCTTGCGGATAGCGGGGTTGAACTGACGACGATCGAGCTGTTGGGCGTAGTGTTCGAGTTGGGAAATTTCCTCAAGAACTTTGAAGGATTCGACGGTAAATAAGTGTTTGATATCGGCGATCAGAGTGTTGAGTCGATCGACTGCGGCGGTAAAATTGCCACTATCAGCTAGGGCAACCGCTTGTTCTTTGACACTAGCAATCCGATACTTACTCAGCTGTTCGAGTGTTTGGGCATCGGCTGTCGCACTTTGAGCGATCGCCGCAACATCGACTTTGACTGAGATTGGTAATCGATCGTTAAATGATTTAATCGCCTGATTTTCAATTCCCTGATAGCGATAATTAACTTCGGCTAGTAGAATATCCCCGACTTTTGCTTGGGCGGGAATTGTGATGGCGATCGCGAGTTGCCTAGATTCACTGCTGTAGACATCACCTAAATGGATCTCTAATTGCTCTCCTTTGACCTGAGAGCGGTAGTTATTGAGCAAACTACCAAATTTAATCCCTGGCGATGGTACTAGCGTTACAGCTAGATTTTGACCGACCACAGACAGCAAAGTTTCCAACTCGATCCGAAATACTTCCGCCGCGTCATCAGGCGACTGAATAAAGTAGAAATTACCCTCACCAGCATTAGCAATCCCAATTAGTAAGTCTTCATTAAAATGGTCGCCAAAACCCAATGTAGTTGTAATAATTCCGTCAGCAGCCTGCGCTTTTGCTGTATTAATCAGGATCTGAGGATCTGTAATCCCCATATTTGCCTGACCATCAGTGAGCAATAGTACTCGATTTAACTTGTCTGGCGACTGCTGTGCTTTGATCTGTTCGCACGCTAGCAGCCAGCCACCACTGAGGTTGGTACAGCCACCTGCGCGGATATTGCCAATTAATTTCTTGATTGCGACTCGATCGGTCACGAGCTGGTGCGGTAAAATCAGCTCAGCCTCATCGTCATAAATCACCACCGAGAGATAGTCTTCGGGTGTCAGCTTGTCTACTAATTGCTGTGCCGCCTTGATTGCATAGCGTAACGGCGTACCACCCATCGAACCAGATCGATCGATCGCCAAGCTCAGATTTAGCGGACGGCGAGTCGGGATCTTTCCTGCCTGGGTAGCATTAAAATCAATTAATAAATCTAGTGAAACCGACTCGCCGACGGGAATAATTGGCCGACTCAGAGCATAAGTAACTTGCATATCTAACTTGCAATCTTGGCGATGGGTGTATGCCCTAGTATGCCCATAAATTCCAGATTTTGGCTGACGAACGATTAGTTCTGCTAAAAGTGATACTATCAACGGCAGACGGTGAGAGTTAAATAACTAAATATTGCCGTTTGTGTGTGAAGAGTGCGATCGAACATTATGACTAAATCAAATAGACGAATTCAGCCAAAACTAGCGCTAGTAATGGCACTATTAACAGCTAGCAGCTTGCTAACTAGTTGTACTGACCCAAATCAAAATCAAACAGGTGGGCAGGGAACTACTCCCACCGCTACCAATCCACCTGCGGCTGGTGATAGTAAAGGTTTAAAAATCGGCTCCTTGCTATCTAGCACCGGAGATTTAGCCGCAATCACTCAACCCCTGCCAATTGCCATCAAAATGGCAGTAGATGAAGTTAATGCTTGTGGTGGAATCAACGGTGCGCCTGTCACCCTGATCTCTGAAGACGATCAAAGCGATCCGAGTGCTGGAGCTGCCGCGATGACTAAACTTGCGGAAGTAGACAAAGTTGCTGGTGTCGTTGGCTCCTTTGGCAGTGGTATCTCGGTTAGTGCTGTATCTGTGGCGGCGGATAAGAAAGTGATGCTCGTCTCCCCTGGAAGTACCAGTCCGGTATTTACCAAGAGTGCCAAGGAAGGGAAATACCAGGGCTATTGGGCGCGGACGGCACCGCCAGATACATATCAAGCTAGAGCGATGGCAGAATTAGCGCGGAAGAAAGGCTTTACGAAAGTTGCCACGATCGCCATTAACAACGATTATGGAGTTGGCTTTGAGAAAGAATTTGTCGCTGCATTTAAAAAGTTAGGCGGCACTATTACTAATGAAGCCAAACCAACCCGCTATGATGCCAAAGGAACGACCTTTGACTCTGAAGCAAAAGCCGCCTTTGACGGTAAGCCCCAAGCCATCGCTGCCCTCGTCTACCCTGATACTGGTGCTTTGATCATCAAAGCTGCCTATGAGCAAGGCTTGAGTAAAGGCGTGACAATCATGCTCCCTGACGGTGCTTACTCACCAAAATTCCCAGATCAGGTCGGAAAAACCTCAGACGGTAAATTTATCGTTGCAGGGGCGATTGGGACTGTGCCTGGGGCACATGGCAAGGCGCTGGAGGACTTTAATAAAAAGTGGACTGCGACTGGAAAACCATTTACTTCCTATCTCCAACACTCTTGGGATGCTGCCGCCCTAATTATGTTAGCTGCTGAATCATCCAAAACTAATACTGGAGTGGGAATTGCCAGCAAAATTCGGGAAGTTGCTGGTGGCCCAGGTGAAGAAGTTGGCGATCTGTGTCAGGCGATTACTCTGCTCAAAGCTGGTAAGAAAATCAACTATCAAGGTGCCAGCGGCAATGTCGATATTGATGCCCAAGGTGATGTGATCGGTACTTACGATATCTGGGAAGTTCAACCCGATGGTACGCTCAAAACGATCGACAAAGTAAATGTCCAAGTTGGTGCTGAATCGACATCACCACCCAAAGGTGAACCGAAACCTGCTGTAAAACCAGCGGGTAAACCAGTAAAACAAGGCTAATCTCGATTGTAAATTTAGTTCCTCTACTGCTCTAAATCTGAAAAATGCTAGAGACTTATTTTGAGTCTCCAGCATTTTTCAGTATCTACTAACAGCCGCAACAATCGATAGGTAGAAATCACATACCATTCGCGACAATAGGTAACATTTATAACATTCAGCACTTTATAGCAATCAATAATTCAGCCAATTGAGTTATAATAGCCTGGATCAAATGTTTATTGTCAAGATAAGGAAAACTTAAATTATGACCATGAGACCTTCTAGAACTGCCGCAACCGGATTTGTTAGAGACTTTCAAGACTTTGTGATGAAAGGTAATATTTTTGACTTAGCGGTCGGTGTGATTATCGGTGGAGCTTTCGGCAAAATCGTTAGTGGCTTTGTCGAAAGTATTATCATGCCAATAGTCAGTGTCTTTATTCCTGGTGGTAGCTGGAGAGAAGCAAAACTAGTACTTGGAACAATTGCCGATCCCAAAAATCCAGGCAAACAGATCGAGAATGCAATTTTGATCGGTCAATTCTTTGGTGGTTTACTAGATTTCGTAATTATCGCGCTGGTGATTTTCTTGATGATTAGAGCATTAGCTAAAGTTAAACGCAAAGAAGAAAAGCTAGAAGCAGCAGATACTAAAGAGTGCCCATACTGCTTATCTACTATCCCGATTGCTGCTAGTAAATGCGGTCATTGTACCTCTGATATGCCTCCTAACATGTAATTCTCTCTGAATGGGTTTAACTAGTTATTGAAAAAGCTAAAAAAGTAGAGTAATTGATTAATTACCCTACTTTTTTAAATTATTTACGATCGATCGCGTTGATTGCATCAATTGCGGCTTCTAGCGCGATCGAAATATGTGTCCAATGGGTGCCACCCTGACAAAAAGCTGTGTAAGGCTCTCTCAGGGGACCATCAGCGGAAAACTCTGAAGTACTCCCATCGATAAACGTTCCACCCGCCATGATTAATTCGCTCTCGTAGCCGTGGAGTGTGCCTGGTACTGGATCGACATAGGCATCAATCGGTGAATTCTGCTGGATCGATCGACAAAAAGCAATTAATTTCTCCCTTGAACCTAGTTTAATCGCTTGAATCACATCGCGGCGTGGTGCGAATGGTAAAGGATTAACTGGATAACCTAATTTGTCGAACACGTAAGCCGTTAGATGATTGCCCTTCATCGCTTCACCCACCATCTGAGGGGCAAGAAATAAGCCCTGAAATAATAGTCGATTTTGGTCATAAGTCGCACCACCTGAGGCACCGATGCCCGGAGCAGTGAGCCGACAAGCAGCCATTTCTACCAAATCCGCTTTTCCGGCAACGTAGCCGCCCCCGGTGACAATTGTCCCCCCAGGATTTTTGATCAATGATCCAGCCATCAGATCCGCACCTACAGCCGTCGGTTCCCGATCTTCGACAAACTCACCGTAGCAATTATCGACAAAGCAGACAGTATTTGGATTTTGAGCTTTGACAATTTTGACAATCCGCTCGATCTCCGCAATTGATAGCGAAGAGCGCCAAGCATACCCACAAGAGCGCTGAATCAGGACAAGACGGGTGTTGGTTGCGATCGAATGACTCAAAGTATCCCAATCGATCCCCCCGTCGCTCTGAAGGGCTAATTCACGGTAGCCGATCCCAAATTCCTTCAGCGATCCCTGCCCACTACCCCGCGTCCCGATTACCTCTTCCAACGTATCGTAAGGCGCACCCGCCACCGCGAGCATTTCATCACCTGGGCGCAATACTCCAAACAGCGCACAAGCGATCGCATGAGTACCTGAGACAAACTGAATTCTCACAGCAGCAGCTTCCGCACCGACAATATCAGCAAAAACTTTATCCAAGGTTTCGCGCCCCAGATCGTCGTGCCCGTAACCGCTGACGCTTGAAAAATGCCGCACACCTACGCGATGACGACAGTAAGTTTCTAAAACTCGCCGGAGATTTACCTTGACTTGACCGTCAATACCATTAAAAATCAGGGATAGTGCTTTTTCTGCCGCTGGAATAAGTAATGCGCTGTTCATGATTCGATCGGGTAAATTATTTGCCTTTTGAGATCCACACGCAGATCGGGCATATTATTAAAACTCTTCATAGGTTATCTCAATGACTGTTGCCGCATCAACAAAACTTCGTCTTGATTGGACGATGATTATCGCGCTCGTAATATTTCACATTGGCGCAGTATGCGCTTTTTTGCCAGGTATATTTAGCTGGCAGGCTGTGGGTGTAGCCGTACTTTTACACTGGATTACAGGTGGGTTGGGAATTACCTTGGGTTGGCACCGTCTCCTCTCTCACCGCAGCTTTCAAGTACCCAAATGGTTGGAGTATTTCTTTGCTTTATGTGGCACTTTGGCATTGCAGGGTGGAATTATCTGGTGGGTAGGTTTACACCGCCATCATCACTTACACTCGGATCAAGATGTGGATCATCATGATTCTAAGAAAGGTTTCCTATGGAGTCATGTGCGGTGGATGTGCTATGAGATTCCAGCAGAAAGTGATATTCCCCGATTTACCAAGGATCTGGTCAATGATCGGTTCTACAATTTTCTCAATGATTACTTTTTTCCATTGCAAGTTGTCCTGGGAGTAATATTGTACGCGATCGGGAGCTGGCCGTTTGTATTCTGGGGCGTGTTTGCGCGATTAGTGATCGTTTATCACTGCACTTGGTTAGTTAATAGTGCGACACACAAGTTTGGGTATCGCAATTTTGACACTACTGATAATTCTACTAATTGCTGGTGGGTTGCTCTGACTACCTACGGTGAAGGCTGGCATAACAACCATCACGCCTATCAATATTCGGCTCGTCACGGCATGAAGTGGTGGGAAATTGATATCACCTGGATCACGATTCAGATACTTCAGTTTGTGGGGCTGGCGACTAAGGTGAAGTTGGTTGAGGCGGGTACGACGAAAGAGTAGTAATCAGCGAAGATCTTTACCCCACCCCAGCCCTCCCCTTAGAAAGGCTACCGTGTATACACAAGTCCGTTTGAGTTGGTGCGTATATCTGAATCCCCCAAACCCCCTTAAAAAGCGGATGCGCGTACTGTTCGGGTTCCCCGACAGTGTAGCGCACCAAGCAGCTTGCTCAGATCGAATTCTAGAATTCAAAGTCCCCCTTTTTAAGGGGGATTTAGCGGCTCGCGCTCTGGAGGTTTCCTCCAGATTGAGCGAGACAAGACAGGGGGATTCAGATCTCGAAATGAAGTCTAGCCGACTTGTGTATACACCGTAGCTTTCCAAGGGGGTTTGAGGGGTAGAGGTTTCCGTAAAAACACCAAAATAATTGCATGCAAACGCACAGCCCATACATCCACAGCTCCTCATGATCTCCACATCTCCCACACCAATCAATACATCTACTCCAGCAAACTTCTACGTCCCTGGTGCGCGGGACTTATTGCCACTAGATGTGGCTCAGAAACGGTGGGTAGAACGGGGGATTCAGGATGTATTTCATCGGTGGGGCTACCACCGAATCATTACCTCTACCCTAGAGCGATTAGAAACATTGATTGCAGGTGGTGCGGTCGATCGCGAGACAGTGATTCAGATTCCGTCGGCAGAAGGTGGTACGCTCGGTTTACGTCCAGAATTAACTGCGTCCATCGCGCGGGCAGCAGTTGCCAGAATGGGCAATCTCTATCCACAGCGACTGTATTACAATGCAAATGTTTTCCGCAAAGCCGATCTCGAACATCACGGAAGACAGCAAGAATTTTATCAAGCCGGAATTGAACTTCTCGGTGTGGGGGGCATCCTCGCAGATGTTGAAGCAATCTTACTGACAATAGATTGTCTAGCATCTCTGGCAGTACCTGATTATCAAATAATCTTGGGCGAAGCAGGCTTGAGTCGTGCGCTGCTAGCTCAGTTCCCGCTCGAATTTCAGACGCAGATTCGGCGGTGTCTCGCGCATCTCGATCGAGTTACACTTGAGCAGCTACCGTTATCATCAGCACATCAGCAGTTAGCACTCTCGCTGATCGACTTGCGAGGTAAGCCCGATCGAGTATTATCAAAACTAGCCCAATTGGAATTAGATGCCGCTAGTCAAGCGACGATCAGTCATCTCCAGACATTAGTTGAATTATTAGCCAGCAGCAGTCAAAGTCAATTACCACTGATTTTAGATTTAAGCCTGATCCAAACCTTTGATTACTATACGGGGATAGTTTTTGAAGCTGTTAGCATTACCGATGATCGCACATATATCCTCGGCAAAGGTGGCAGGTATGATCAGTTACTCTCTCTATACCACCCACAGGGGCAAAACTTTCCAGGCATTGGTTTTGCCCTGAATATCGACGAGTTACAGCAAGCTTTGCAAACCCATTCCGCAATGCCTCAGGTAACCGCCAAGTCAGATTGGCTGGTAGTCTCGACAGCATCGACAGATATCGCCGCAGCTCTTGCTCATGCCCAGAAATTGCGATCCAGTCCCCAACCAGTCAGAGTCGAAATGTATCTTGGCGATGGCACAGCAGCCGAAATTAGTCAGATGGCGATCGATCGTGGTATCCACCAAATTGCCTGGATAAGTCCAACTGGAGTCAGAGTTGAAGTACTCAAATAAGGATTCATGACCATTTAACCCCTCAATTGTAAATTTTTCTTTACTTTATGAGGACAGATCGAGAAATCCTAGGCGAGATAATGAGATGATATAGTTAATATAAGATAGCTGTGGCTTCGGTCTTGAGTTTAGCTGTGTTGTGTAATTATTCTAATTTAAAGTTATCTTTTCGAGGGAGAACCATGTTCAAGCGATTCCTGTTGCTGGCGGTGGCAACCATATTGTTTGCATTCCAAACCTTAGTTACCAGTGCTAACGCCATCGAACTCGATGCGGCAACGCGCACAGTCAAATTGAATGCCCAAGGGGAAACTGCCACCCTCAATCTCAAACAAGTCAATCAAGGTAGACAGCTGTTTGCATCTACCTGCGCCCAATGTCACGCGGGTGGAGTTACCAAAACTGATTTTAATGTCGGTTTAAGTCCAGTTGATCTCGCTGGTGCAACACCTGCACGGGATAATATTGTGGCGTTGGTAGACTACATGCATCACCCCACTACCTATGATGGTGAAACTCCAATTGCTGAGTTACACCCTAGTATGGATAGTGCCGACATCTTCACCGAAATGAAGAACCTTTCCGAAGACAATATGTATGCGATTGCCGGACATATCCTGATGCAACCCAAAATCATGGGCGAGCAATGGGGTGGTGGTAAGACAGTTAGATAGTATTGGTGTTGCGAATGTCTCCTGTTTCCGCGATTATGCTAATCCGGGAGACTCGCAAACAAAATTTTGATATAATAGAGAGCGCTTAAATTTTAGAGGAGAACCGTCTTGAAACAGCTAATTTCGATTTTTACAGTTGCCTTTGCATTGTTTACAATTGCATTTAGTAGTCCAGCTTTGGCTGGTGATGCAGCTAGTGGTGGCAAAATCTTTAGTGCCAATTGCGCTGCTTGTCATGCTGGTGGCAACAATGTCATTATGGCAAACAAGAATCTTAAAAAAGCCGCTTTGGAACAGTATGGCATGAATTCGATCGCTGCCATCACGACCCAAGTAACAAATGGCAAGAATGCGATGCCTGCTTTTGGTGGTAGACTCAGTGCTGCTCAAATCGAAGATGTCGCTACTTATGTCCTAGCTCAAGCCGAAAAAGGCTGGTAGTTCAGGGTTAATAGATAGTTAAATAGTGGCTGGTAATTGCTGACGATCGATCAAGAAACTGCTTATGATTTAAGTTATTCTCGATCGCATGTTCTCAATTACCAGCCATTGTGATACTAAGCCCAAAGCCTAAAGCCTTCCCATGCTAGACATCAATAAAGTTGCCAAACAACTACCTGGAATCGGTCAACATTTAGTACGAGAGACTGCGGCAAATCAGCAGCGATTACAATTAGCCACCGCCTCACTCCAACAAGCGATTGCGCGACAAACTGAAATCTCCCAGATCCAACAACAGTGGGGAAATCGACTATTTTTCAACACATCCATTCCGCTCGAACCACTCGATACCCGCATCGATATCGCCGCGCCACCAGCCCAACAAACTGTACTAGCTACCGACGGTTCGCAGATTGCCCCTAGCCATCATGAAATTGCCTACTGTTACCTGATTAATATCGGCAGAGTGATGATTCATTATGGGCAAAATTTACACCCACTTCTCGATAGCATTCCCGAAGTTTTTTATCAGCAAGAAGATCTGTATATCTCTCGTCAATGGGGAATCAGTACCGAAGAATGGCTAGGTTATCGTCGAGCCGTATCTGAAGCCACAGTCCTGGCAGAATTGGGCTGTAACTGGGTTAATCCACCGTTTGGCTTTGATGACCAGATCACAGCTGTAGCAGCCGTAAAGCCACGGGTACCTACCTTAGCGATGGTGGATGGCTCGCTGGTTTATTGGTTTCTGGAACAATTACCTGTGGAGGCGCGAGATCGAATTCTCACACCCATTTTAGCTGCATGGGAACAGCTCAGAGTCGCAGGAATTCCGATCGTCGGTTATCTGAGTGCTTCCCGCAGTATCGATAATATTAATTTGCTGCGACTATTAACCTGTCCCCACGATGTGCCTGATTGTCCACTCCACTGCGCCGATGAAGCCAGACTGCCCTGTCAGCAGTTTGAAGGGGTGCGCGATACAACCTTGTGGAATAGCCAATTATCACCAGGACAACGGAGCTGTTGGTGGCAGAGTACCGCTAAGATTCTAGATTATTACGACGATCGCCACAAGGTTTGTTTTTGCTATCTCCATGTCGGTACTGAAATCGCGCGAGTCGAAGTACCCGCCTGGGTGGCTCAAGATGAGGCATTAGCTGGAGTAACCTTGAGTTTGATCATTTCCCAGGTTAATAAAGGTTACGGCTACCCTGTAGCCCTGGCAGAATCGCACAATCAAGCCGTGGTCAGAGGAGCAGATCGATCGAGTTTTTTTGCACTGCTCGAACAAGAGCTGATCAAAACAGGTATCAAAAATGTCGGGACATCTTATAAGGAAAGTAGAAAACGAGGCAGTATTGCTTAGGCTTCTAGAGTTGCATACCAATTAGTCCATTGCTCCATTCCAATGCTTCGCGCTCTCGTTCGGTATCTGCTGCCATTGCTCGATACCCTGAAGTCAGATCTTCTTGCATGAGGTGTTGACGCGCCAAGTTTTCAAGGAATTTACTAATGTTTCCTTTGCCAACCACCCGATAGAGGGCATCATAAACCTCTCGATCGATCGTGATGGTCATTTTTTGTTGCATTGAGATCGTTACTCGATAATGTGTTTACATTTTAGCACGTACACGTATACGACAGACATGGATTAAACCACTCCAAATATTCATATTACTAAATCGAAAATGGTCTGTGGGCAGTGCCCACCCTACAATCCAAGCTACTACTTCTTTGAGATTTGACGTTGAAGACTGGCAATTAGCTCGGGTTTGAGAGATTCTAGCTCCTCCTTGAGCGATCGCTTGCTCTCCTTGATTTGACCAGTTGCAGCGGGACTAGTTTTACTTTCGGCTAGCCATTGCTTGAGCACTTGGATTTTGCGTTCGGGAATTTTGCCATTAATCAC
>JANNDQ010000467.1:0-2169 GCA_031387965.1 Chamaesiphon sp. OTE_75_metabat_567 | reverse complement strand
TTCGATAAACATCGGTTAGACTCCATACCCCTAAATATTTAGTCGTTTTCCCCTCAACAAAATTAGGATCATCCAAAGGGCCGACAAAATCGATCGCAATTTTTCCATCTAATATCTCAGCTAACAACCTTTGCTGTTTTCGAGGTTGAATCCATCCTAAGCAAATAGCTTTGCCATTTCCTTGATGTTGGTAATTAAATTTTGTTGGATCGATACCATTAATTTGTGTAGATACATAACCTGTATAACCAGCATCGATAAAAAGTTTTTTTGATGCTGGCGAAAGTGCAATAATCCCTGGTGCATTCAAGTATGCTTGGAATTCTTGCTTGAATACATCATCCCACTGATCCAATTGAAACAGATGTCCAGCATGAGAAGTAAAACAAAATCTTTGCTGGAGATGTTGATTAAATTCATTTACAAAACCACCAGCATGTAAATGAACAAAGTCATAATTACCAGCATTAATTGTAGTTACAACCCGATGGACATCTGGGTCATTGAAAATATCTACCTGATGCCCGTTTTTTTCTGAGTGATACTTGTATTCTTGGATCAAATTCAGAATAGAACTAGATGCCGGAGGTGTGGGAACATAGCCACCTGCGACGAAAGCCATCTTCATAATAAGTATCGGTGCATAGTTAAATTGATCGATGGTAGATGGTGATTAATTAATTAATGGATTTGCGTAGTAGATTCGCGGAGGGTGGGCAATGCCCACCAACTATAATTTATGGGCTTTAAACTTTTTTATCTCTTTAGATTGACTCTAAAAATTCAAACAAATAATTCTCATCTTTTAAGTTGAGCTGGCTGTAATTACTCTTTTCAACATCAGCATAAGTCATTTTAGCTAATTCTTCTGCGCTTAAATTTAGATCGATGTCTGACTTACCCTTCATCACTATGCCCAATCCAAAATCACAATCTAATGTGAAAACCCGTAGATCCTTGCGAGTACTTCTGAGATGACAAATTGTTTTCCAGACATCACCACACCAGATTCCATCCCATCCAGGCGCACCTACATTTAGATCGATCGCAGCTTGAAGTGATGGGGCAGGGAAAGCCGCAGGAACGTGGGGCGGTTTGCAATCGTGCATGACGATTACGCCATTTTCATTGAGATTGTCTAATGTATTTAGGACATCTTGCAAGGATTGCTCATAGGTATGCAATCCATCAATAAACGCCACATCAAATTTTTCAATCGGTTTTTTAGCAAAAAAATCATCGCTAGTTGCGTCGATATAGTCGGCTGTGACATTACATGGATTTTTACCAGCCCACTCCAGTTTACGCTCTGGGGAAAATGCAAAACTCGGATCGACTCCTACCTTGTGAGCAATCTCGATCGGAAAAAAACTATCGCCATTATTTACACCGATTTCGAGATATCTCGTCGCCTTCTTCTTGTCAATTATTTTTTGAATTACATCAGTTCTGAGCATTTCAGTCTTCTAAGATATAGACAACAATTAGGAACCTAAATATTTAGGCTGACTGTTTACTATAACAGGTTCGATCTGCTACACGGCGTATTTACAACGTAAAAGGGATGTTGACTCCGAGGAAAAGAGCCAACATTCTAGAAACTGTCTACCCTACGCTCAGATTAATCAGGAATTTAAGTCTTTGGGTATGACTTTAACTAACTGATTTTTGCCATCACGGAGGATGCGGACTTGGATTTGCTCACTGACGTGGCTATTTTCCATCACATCTTGCAGCTGACTAGCATCGCGGATAGTTTCACCATTGACTTCGAGAATTGCATCGCCACGGCGCATTCCAGCGATCGAGGCTGCTGTGTTGGGCAACACTTTAACAACTAATACCCCATTAACTGCGGGAATTTGGAACAGTGAATTGGGATCGTTGTTATTTTCAGCGGCAATTTCGGGTGTGAGAGTGACCATTTGAACACCGAGATAGGGGTGGGAAACTTTTTCCCCTCTGGCTAATTGCGTCGAAATTGTTTTGGCTTTATTAATCGGAATTGCAAACCCAATCCCCATTGCATCAGCGCGGATGGCGGTATTGATGCCGATCACCTCTCCTTTGCCATTGAGCAATGGCCCCCCTGAATTGCCAGGATTGATCGCTGCATCGGTTTGAATGAAATCAAGGCGTTTGTCGGTCATCCCGACGGTAGCACTAGCG
>JANNDQ010000401.1:0-7933 GCA_031387965.1 Chamaesiphon sp. OTE_75_metabat_567 | reverse complement strand
GAACGTGGCTGTAAGTTATTCGATCGGGTAGTCGTGGCTGTACTGCGAAATCCTGGCAAAACACCCTTGTTTACCGTCGAACAAAGGTTACGACAAATTCATACTGCTACCAAACATTTACCTCAAGTAGAAGTCGATAGCTTTGATGGATTGACCGTCACTTATGCTAATCTCATTGGTGCGCGGGTGTTACTCCGAGGACTCAGAGTTATGTCTGATTTTGAAAAGGAACTCCAAATGGCACACATTAACAAAACTCTGTCTACAGAAATTGAGACGGTGTTTCTGGCAACTTCCACAGATCATGGCTTTTTAAGCAGTAGTATCGTCAAAGAAATCGCTAGATTCAACGGATCGATCGACCATCTGGTATCACCCCATGTTGCCTCGGAGATATATCAATGTTACAACAATCGCCCCAATCATCCCTAACTGAAGAAATATATACCAATCATCCTGAAGATTCGATCGATCTTCAGCAGCAACACGATGCTGACGAAGCTGAAATTCAGCAGCTGCATATTGAATCTTTGGCTGTTTTTGATGAGATCGATCAATTAGAAGAGACAATTTTAAACAGCCCTCGCGTCCCACTGACAGGGAAAACGATGATTAACGAGGAAGAAATCCTCGCCCAATTAGATGCGATTAGGGCAAATTTACCGGAAATAGTTACTACTGCCCAGAAAATTTTTCGACATAGAGATCTACTAATTCGAGAAACCCAACAGCAAGTACAGCAGATTCTCGCTGAAGCTAATCAACGCGCTTATCAAGTTGCCAATGAATTGGGAATCATCGAGAGATCCGAACGCGAAGCGACCGAAATTCGCCAAATTGCCATTGCAGAATGCGAACAGCTCAGACAACAAAATGCGATCGAAATCGAACGAGTCCGCAACCATAATATCCAAGAAATCGAACGAATGCGCCAACAAGTGATGCGAGAATGTGCGGAAGTTCAAGATGGCGCAGATGAATATGCCGATCAAATTTTGCACAATATGGAACACCAACTTAGCGACATCCTTCAAGCGATCCAACGCGGTAGGGAACGGCTCAATCCCATCGAATCTTCTGCTCAACTGCCACATGAGAAATCAGCCTAATGGGATATCTGATTCTTCCTCCCTACTTCGGCAAGTGTGTATAGAGGTCTATTTTTTACTTCTTCATAAATCCGCCCAATATACTCACCCAAAATTCCAATACTAATCAATTGCACTGCACCGAGAAAGAAAATAGCGATCGCGATCGTTGCAAAGCCAGTTAGGGTGGAGTTGGGCGTGAAAATCCGCCAATAGAGGACGAGAAACGCCATGACAATCGCGACAAGTGCTGAAAATAAACCTAAATAAGTAGACAATCGTAACGGAATAATCGAGAACGAAACCAGTCCATTAATTGCTAGCGCAAAGCTTTTACCAAACGTATATTTTACCGCTCCGGCAAATCGGGGATCGCGATCGAATGTAATGGCAGTTTGATTAAAGCCTACCCACGCTCTCAATCCCCGCAGATATCGATTGCGTTCGGGCATCTGATTGAGCAGATCGACAACTTGACGATCCATCAAGCAAAAATCGCCTGTATCGGTAGGGATATCGACATTCGCAAGCCGTCTAAGGATTCGATAAAACCCGTAGGCACAGAGCCGCTTAAACCAGCCTTCTTGTAAACGTTTCCGGCGTTGAGCATAGACAACATGATAGCCTTGTCGCCACAATTCCAACAAATCGGGAATTAATTCTGGAGGATCTTGGAGATCAGCATCCAAGACAATAATCACCTCACCTCGAACGTAATTTAACCCAGCGGTGACAGCGATTTGATGACCAAAATTACGCGCTAAACTAACATATACCACTCGATCATCTCGATCGTACAACTCCCGCAATAATCCTAGAGTGCGATCATTACTCCCGTCATTAACCAAAATTAATTCTGATCGATCGTCCAATTCATTCATAACTGCACTCACCCGCTGATACAATTCAAGAATCGTACTTTCTTCGTTGTAAATCGGAATAACTACAGAATATTTAGGCATCTACCCAATTACAGCAATACAATCAATCTCGACCAAGACATCTTTGGGTAATCTAGCAACTTCGACACAAGCACGAGCTGGCGCAGTTGCTTCATCAAAATAACGTGCATATATTCCATTCATTGTCGCGAAATCACTCATATCTTTCAGGAATACACCCGTTTTGACAATATCCTCAAACGTTGCACCAGCTGCGGTTAAAATTGCGGCAAGATTTGCCATCACCTGCTCGGTTTGTTTTGCTACATCTCCATCATGCACTAGTTGATTGGTAGCTGGATTGATCGCAATTTGTCCCGATACAAATAGCATTTTACCAGTTGCAACGATTGCTTGATTATATGGGCCGACGGGTGCGGGAGCTGAATTTGTTTGAATGATTTGTTTAGTCATAATTTTAGGCTTTAGGCTTTAGAGGGTGTTTGAAAGCGAAGCCATTGAATCCTAGTAATTTTATTCTCAATAAGACAAGACTATTGAGAATAGACTTTCGATCGCCATAAAGTGGCTAAATCGCTTCAGGATATTTTCGATAGCACAGCATTGGCTGTCAACTTGAGACTCGCTCGTTTTGCCTTCGTTTGGGGAAGTAGATTCAAACGATTCTCCAAAGGAGACGCTACGCGAACGACCGCAACTAAAAACTCCGTCAGAAATTGAGGATTAGGTAATTGGGATTTCGCCCCATCAGAATAAGATTGTAATAGCTTATGAACATCTTTAGACCCCCATCCATTCAACTTGTTAATTGTCGATCTCATGACTTGGGGTGTTAGATCTGGTGGTAGATCTTCTAAACTCATCTGACTAATGCGACGTTGAATCCGATTGAGACGTTCAGAAGCAGTAGTAACAATTTTAAGATCTGCATCACAATCTAGATTAGCTAAATATTGCTGTTTAATTCTGACTAAGTTTTGGTAGAGTTCGGTTAAGGACCAATAACGCTCGCCTACTCCCTTAATGGGATTGCCCACGGGGATGTAGTAGGGACGCTGAGAGCGAATTTGGTTGGTAAATACAGTTTCCAGCATTCGAGACACCATCTACGGGACTAGACTTGTAGTGCCTATTTACGACAGTGGAATTAACAAATCGAGCTTTACGATTCAACCAGTTCGATCTTAATCCGCTTACCTAGAACTTTAGCTGCTTTACCCAGGGTGTTGAGAGTTACAGAAGTATTGGTTGGATCGAGCAGCCTGTCAACTGCGGCGCGACTAGTACCCATTGCCTTAGCTACGCTGGTTTTGGTCATTTGCTTGGAGGTAATTTCTTGCTGAAGCTGCCAAGCAATGACTCTTTTGATGGCAATTTCATTAGCTTCGATTAGTAAATCTTCTGCTGCCAAGCAGTCATCAAAAGCCGAGCCAATATGGGGGTTACGACTTTTCATAGATTGTCTTCGCTTTCAAACCAGTTCTCGATTTTCAGGTTCTCAAAATACTGGAAGTCAGCAACATTATTGGTCACTAAAATCAGATCGTTGGAGGCAGCAATACTCGCAATTTGTCCATCTGCGAAGGCCAAAGTTTTGCCAATTTTAGATAACCTCGCTCTTTCTTGGGCATGACATTGGGCAGCACTGGAGTCGTAATCAAAGATTGGTAAGCCCATAACTGAATCATTAATATAATCCATAAAGGCTTGACGCTTCTTGGATTCGGGTAATCGAAGGCAGCCGTAGACAAGTTCGTGGAGTACGGTACTAGCTGTTGCAGTTTCCTCTTTACATCGATCGACTATCTTGACGATTTTTGGGTTTGGAGCAGGACGCATCAACTCTGAAAAAATATTGGTATCGAGTAAATATTTTAGACTCATAGATTTACTTCACGCCCTGAAGATCGATCTCTGAGATCGGCGAAGTCATCATCATTAAAAGAGATGCCTTCTCGTTCCATTGTTGCTCTCAGTTTTTTAAAGCCGTCCCAGAACTTATTGCCATGCTGTTGTTCTCGCTGTTGCCGGATTAACTCAATGAGGTTGTCTTGCTCCTCGACAGATAGGGCTATGACAGAATCAACGATTTCTTGAAAAACCATTATTTTAGCTCCTTGAATTTCCCTATATAGACTGTATTGTATCAAAAACGATACAGACCAGCAAGATCTCACTAGATCGAGATCTAGTTCTACAGTCTCAAGCATTTATCAGTTTACGCACTGATAACCTGTCGCTAGCCTGGAGCGGTTCGATACTATCAGCGGGTAAAGTTACCACGCCTACAAAATCTCCAGCTACAGTATATATTTCCAACACGCAGCCTTCTTGCCCCGATCGATCTGTAACGTAGTCATTCAGAATTGCAATATCTCCTTTGGCGAGATTATCTGCTGGAAAATCGCGGTTGATCACCACTTCTTGAAATAGATCGAGCTTCATTTCTAAACCTCCTAATCTGGGATTAATATTCTAGTTGTACTCAGCCTGATTGTCTAACAAATCCCCTCCTCGGAGGGGTGCCCAACGGGCGGGGTGGGTAGATCTCCGCCATTCACCAATAGCCGATCGATCGCATCCGCCCGATCGAATTAGCCCAATTTGGACGTATTTAGAGTTGGCAGGTGGTAGAGAAGATCAACCCACCCCGCCTTTCAGGCACCCCTCCGAGGCTACCGTGTATACACAAGTTTGGAGAAAAGCGAAAATGGTGTTAATCCCCCTGTCTTGTCGTTTTTTTATTAGGGGGGAACCCCGAATAAAAACGCCGCTAAATCCCCCTTAAAAAGGGCGACTAAGACCGGATTTGAGCAAGCTGCTTGGTGCGCTACACTGTCAACTGGGCGGGTGACCCGACCAGTGGGGAACCCGAACAGTAAGCGCATCCGCTTTTTAAGGGGGTTTGGGGGATTTAGATCTACGCATCAACTCTAATAGACTTACATATACACGGTAGCCTCCGAGGAGGGGATTTTGGCTAGTTGTACTCAGCGTCTATCGGCCAATTTGGAATCGCGGCATCGATACAGGCTGTTCGGTACTCACCCGATCGAGATAATGCCGATATATCTCTGAATCTTTGGCTGTTAGTGCATCTCTAATTTCTGCTTCGGTGAGATCGTTTAAGCGATTGTCAAATCCGATCGCGATCGGGCGAGTGTTTGGTATTTCTAATTCATCCGTACCAAGACGCAGATACCAAAAGTCACTTCCTTGAGTATCGCGTTCTTGCCCCAAACAACCAAGCTGACTCCGCAATCGACTTACTCGACTTTCAATTAAGTCTAGACTTAAAGCAACCTGATTCTTAGTAGTGGGAGCCATGCAATAACCTGGAACTTTTCAAACACTAATTTCAGCGTTCCCAGGGTTATTTGACTATTTAAGCAAGGTGAATTTTAAATCTGGATATCGATATATTTGAGTGAAATTACTGATGTTTGATGTTTTTATGATGGGCATTCCCCACCATCTAAAATTCACGAATTTAGTATTTTAATTTACCGTCAGGATCTGGAGGCTGAAGATCTGGCTTTGGTTCAGCGACTTTGCGGGATGGTTCGACAGATTCATTATACCTAATTGGTAACTGAATCACTTTTCCTGGTTCTGACTTTTGACTATTGTTATCTGCTGGCATCTCACCACGTCGTCTGGCAGAAACGCGCTCCTCACTGGTGCCTTCGCTAATTACCTCATACAATACTGCCTGCTTATCAGATTTTCCCTTTCGCAAGATTCGCCCCAATCTTTGGATATATTCACGAGGAGAAGCGGTACCAGATAAAATCACCGCAATACTGGCAGCGGGTACATCAACACCCTCATTTAATACTTGGGATGCTACCAAGATTTTATAAGTTCCTTCGCGGAAATGAGTCAGGATTTGATGAAGTTCTTTGACTGGGGTATGGTGCGTGATGGCGGGAATTAATAGGCTTTGAGCAATTCGGTAAACGGTGGCATTATCACTAGTAAAAATTAGCGTAGATTCGGGATAGTGTCGATCGAGTATTTCGGCTAAAATTCTTAACTTACCGTTAGTTGAGAGGGTGATTTCTTTGGCTTCTCGATGTGCTAGCATCGCCCGTCTACCTTCAGTCGATCGACAGCTGGCGCGGATAAACTTTTGCCAACCATCAATACTGCCGAAGGAGATTTTTTGACTGCGCAAAAATATATCGCGTTCTTCAATTAGTTTGTGATAGCGACTGAGTTCTTCATCGCTTAATTTAACTTTGATCTGCTCGACTCGATAGGGTGCTAGCGCTGAACCAGCCAGATCAGCGGCGGTTTGACGATAGACTTCTTTCCCGATCAACATCTCTAAATCTAGATGCCTACCATCGCTACGTTCGGGAGTAGCACTTAGTCCCAATCGATAGGGCGCGATCGAATATTCAGCAACCACCCGATAAAAATCCGTCGGTAAATGATGGCATTCATCACAGATTAATAAACCATATAAATCACCCAAAGATTCGATCTGAATCGCTGCACTATCATAAGTAGAAATCAAAATTGGCGATCGATCTCGCGAACCTCCACCGAGCAACCCAATCTCTGTGCCAGGAAATGAGATCAATAGCTGCGCGTACCACTGGTGCATCAAGTCGATCGTCGGTACCAAAATTAGCGTGCTGCGGGGGGTAGATTCGATCGCTAGCTGGGCTACGAGAGTTTTCCCTGCTCCAGTCGGTAACACGACTACACCTTGCCGCCCTGCCTGTTTCCAGGCGAGTAGGGCTGCTGCTTGATGGGGATAGGGTTCGAGACTCAGCTGAGAATCTAGTTCCAATGAGACAAAAGCTTTGGCTTTGTCGATGAAATCGCTGCTGTCTTGCTGGAGTGCTTCGATCACTTCCCGATAGTTAATGCCAGGAATCCGAAACTTCTCCACCCGATCGTCCCAAGTCGCATACTCCATCCAGCCTCTACCTCGCGCAGGCGGATGGAGCAGCAAGGTGCCGCGATCGTAAGTGAGTGTAGACACTCTTGCCATAAAGATTTTGCCCCAGTGATGCACACCTTATCCTAGCGCAACACTTCACCCCTGTTCGAGATTAGCAATTACTTGTTCGAGATACCAGTCTTCGTCATAGCCTGGATACTCCTGTTTGAGTCGATCAATCAGGCTTTGGGCGATCGCCCATTGTCCACTCACCAGCACGTATAAGCGTTGGCGCAGGGCTGGATTTTGGGGCTGGGCGCGATTTGTCGGCGGTGCAGATCTGGGCGTGGAGCGTTGAATTTGCTGTAGCTGGGTAAGAGTTGCTTGATATTTAGCCAGATCTTGACGCTCTAGATAGAGATTGGCAGCATACTGATAATCATCGATCGCTAGCTGCAAGTCTTCGAGCTTAGCGTATGTCTGGGCGCGTGGTAGATAAGCCAGTGGTTCCTGCGGATCGATCGAGATCGCCTGACTAAAATCAGCAATTGCCGCCGGATAATTATTTAAACTAACCTGCACATGACCCCTTGCTAAATAGATAAATAAATCTTGTGGATCGATCGCCAGCGCTCTATCAAAGTCTAGAAGTGCCCCCCGATAATCACCCATGCGATCGCGTAATTTCCCCCGACTGCGATAAACAATATGGGACGTAGGATCTAGCCGGAGCGCCTGACTAAAGTCAGCTAGCGCAGCCGCCAGATTGCCCTGCTTGAGATAAAGCGTCCCCCGACAAGAGAAGGCGCGGACATCATCAGGGCTAGTTCTCACCGCCCAGTCAGCATGATCGAGCGCCCCTTGTAGATCCCCCTGTTCCCCCTGTTCGAGCAGTTGAGCATAGAACTGTTCCGTGGTAATTAACGGTGCTGCTGAAATCTTTGGCGCAGCAATCGCCGGATTAATTGGCTTAGGCTGAAGCGACTGAGCTAAATCCAGACACTGACGACTACTGCTCGGATCTTGCTGAGTTAAATAAAGATTAGCAG
>JANNDQ010000372.1:0-4119 GCA_031387965.1 Chamaesiphon sp. OTE_75_metabat_567 | reverse complement strand
AGGTCGGCAGTGCGTCTGTCGGTATCTTCAAATAACGAGTTGCCACCATCGATAATTACATCGCCTGGATCGAGAAAGGGTTTGAGTCCATCGATGACCAAATCGACTGGTTTTCCCGCTTGCACCATGATCAGAATTTTGCGGGGAGTTTCTAATGCAGCGCAAAATTCCTCGATCGAATATGTAGCTTTGACATTTTTCCCGGCGGTCCGGTTTGCCATAAATTTATCGGTCTTATCTCTCGATCGATTGTACACGGCGATCGGAAAGCCATTGCGTTCGACATTGAGGGCGATGTTTTCACCCATAACCGCTAAACCAATCACACCAAAGCTTTGTAGAGACATAAATATTGGAAGTACCGTAGATGTAAGGTTCGATCGTCTTCCACCCACATTAGCTCGATCCCCATTTTTTGGGGTATCTTAGACAACTATTTGTAAAGTTTGTTTACCTAAACTTCAATTTTTCCTATTCACGCCGATTGATTCAATTGGAATTAAGGGAACGATCAAGATAGATACTACTTGACAATGCAATACACTTTTCTGCCTTAATCAATTGGTTCCGGTTCCGTACCAAAGTAAACAATTAATATTTTGGACAGGATTTAGTTGATTCAATCTGGCAAACGATCTTTGAGACTTTCGAGTGCGCCCCACCGCCTGTCTACTTTAACTTCTGGCATGGGTGGAATTGGCGCAGGCACTGGAGTAATCCCGACACAATCTCGATTACAGAGTCGCCGCAGAGGCAAAGATAGACATAACTGCTCGTATAGCCACACCTCCGGTGGAAAGTGACCATCGGGCGGCAGCGACTCTACCAAGTCTTCTAGATCGTTTTTGACTTCCAATCCGCGCTTAGCTGGCTCTTCAGATTCAGATTCCAGCCAAATGATCTCGGATGTTTCGAGAATTAGTTTGTGGTTGTACTGTTGCAGACATCGATCGCACTTGAGCGTGATAATTGTCTCTGCTTGTGCTGATGCTTCGAGATATGTACCGCCATGTCTGACGGTGATTTTGCCTCGGACAGGTGTGAGTGTCTCAAACTCAGAGATCGTTTCATCGACAATGATCTCCAGGGTGCGATCTTGTCGGTTTGCTAGTTGGGGCAGATAGAGTGGTTCCATCAATCTTTAGCCTACTGGCTCTGATATTTCTGATGTTTCTGAGGGCTGAGCTAATTGTACTACCAATCGCCGATCGGGTTCTTGACCCCGACTGTGGGTAGATAGATCGCTGTAACTGGGATCGCTATCAAAAAAAGTGTGCAGCTGACGGCGCTCGGCTGAAGACATCGGTTGCAGCACCACTTCCTGCCCACTCTGGCGGACTTGACTAGCCGCTTGGTCTGCGATCGCACTCAAAGCAATCGCGCGACCCTGACGATAGCCATCCAGTTCGATCGTATATCCTGCCTGCAAATCCGCTTCCTGATGGATGTTCAGGCTAGCATTGAGCAAATACTGGATTGCATCAATTGTGGCACCTTCTACGCCGATTAAGAGGTCTTTCTGAGCAGGTGTGAGGCTGGTGGGATCGATCGTCAGCCAGTAATTTGTGGCGTTAGCCGCTGCGGGCTGTTGAATATCTACAGGGGCAGCAATTCCCGAAAGGCTCAGCAGTTGCTCTAGCCACTGCTTGCCACGGTCTAAACGTTGGTCAGTCATAGAGGAGAGGGTAGGGAGTAGGGGGTAGGGAATAGATGTGATGCGGTAAACGATTGAGAGTAATGTATTGTCAAGTTTTAAACCCTTCTACACTCTACTCCCTACCCTCTACCCTCTATATTTAAGTTGCTTTCTTCTTCGACTTAGTTTTCTCAAACGGCAGTTCTGCCCGATCGCTATTATCCTTAGGCTTTTCGCGTTCTTGCTGATCTACGAGCTTCTGAAGTTCGGGTGGTAAGGGTTCCCGATTCACCAGATAGGTTTGACCGAGCTGAAAGACGTTACCGATCGCCATGTACATCAGTACCCCAGCAGGTAATGGGAAGAATAAAAACATCCCCGAAAAGATAATCGGCGTGAATTTATTAACGGCTTGTTGGGCTTGTTCTTTCTCGGCACTGGTATCACCACCACCTGCTAGTGCAGGAGTCGGCGAGGCATTACTTGATAGGTTTTGGCTGACGTACAAACTCAAACCAAAGAACACAATCATCGCAATGATATCCCAGTGGATTTTGCCATCGGGGTCCATTGCCCCGACGTGTCCGAGGGCATCAATAAAGAGGAATCCAGTATTAGCGGCAATCCCCGGAATCGATCCTTTGAGGGTGACATCTCCAGGTGCGATCGCTTCAATCTGACCGTCAGGGGTGATTTTGACGTTTTCCATCCCTTTGGTGACTGTCCACTCAGGGGCGAGTTTGGAGTCAGGATATTGAGCTGCTAGCTCACCAAAAGGTTTACCGTCAATACCTTGAAAAGCAATTTGTGCCTTCTGTCCAGTACCGATGACATTTCCAGTTGGGATGGTGGCAATTACGGGGGTGTGGATATTGGTGGTGAAATAAATGCTGTGGGGTTCACTGCTAAATACTTGGGGCTGCACCTGAGCGATCTCTGCCGTTGGCACGATCTGCAAGTTTATGTTGTAATCAACATTTGAAAATGGCGACCCCCGCAAGGTGGCAAACAGCGCAAACAGAACAGGCATCTGAAGTACTACAGGCAAACAACCAGCCAAGGGGTTGCCAAACTCCTTGTAGACATCACTCATCGCCTGTTGCTGCTTGGTTGGATCATCTTTGAACTTCTGCTGAATTTCTTTGACCCGCTTCTGCATCAATGGTTGAGAGATCTTGGTCTTCCGCATATTGCGAATTGAACCTGCTCCCAACGGATACAGCGCGAAGCGAATCACCAAAGTTAGCGCCACGATCGCTAACCCATAGCTCGGCACGATTCCATAGAAAAAATCTATGATCGGCAGCATTATATTGTTGGAAATAAATCCGATTCCAAAGTCCATTGTCAAATAGAGGGTAGGGGGTAGGGAGCGAAAAGTGCGGTCTTGGGGTTTCCCCCGCTTGGGTTCGTTCCATGGTCGGGAAACCCGACCGGACGAACTCCGCAAGTGGAGCACCTTTTCAAGAGAGTTGGGAGTAGGAGGTAGGCATAGGTTTAGTGAGCGAACGGGTAATCCTACCCTCTACCCTCTACTTCCTACCCCCTAATTTGATTAGGTTGCTTGAGCTTCAGCTTCGGCTTTCTCACTCACGCTCAATAGTGGAACGCCATTTTTGGCAATTACCCGCTCGTTAATATAGTCATATATTTCCCGATGGCGAGGCAGAGATCTTAGCTCTAGACGACTACCGTCTTTGAGCGTAACTACCATATCTCCCCAAAATCCTAACCCACGCGGGACAGTAATTGCGTCAGTGATTTCCGAATAAACAAGATCGGTACGATCTTTGCCCATCCAACCAGCAATTACCGAAATTCGGCGATCGGTAATCTTATATCTTAGCCAGATTGCCCTGACAACCGAACCGACTGCTAGGGGGATAAAAACGATAAATGGTGTCAAAACTAAATGAAAAATCAGATCCCCGATATGTGGACCACCTTCGTAAAACGTCTCTTCTTTAATTCCCATCAAGTACCTCTGCGGCTGTCAACAACTGCTCTAATTCTCGCAAAATTTCGACATATTCGCACCCCTGTGCTGAAGGTCGGACTCCGATTACTACCGACCAACCCCTGGTAATTCGCGGCAACAGTTGACGGAGAGCCGCTTTCACCTGTCGTTTGAGCAGATTGCGAACCACTGCTTTTTTACTGACTTTTGTACTGACGGAAATCCCAAACCGAGTAGCAGGTAAATTTTCGAGATCAGAACCTGACAAGTACCGTAAACTTCTAAGCGTCAAATGCACTTGTTGATGACGTTTGCCATGCTGATAAACTTTCTGAAAATCTTGCCTGCGTCGGAGTCGATGGGGTTTAGGCAATGACACTAGCTGCTACTCTATCTTAGCGGTACAAACCTATACCGATAAACGATGCCGACCTCTTGCTCTCCGAGCTTTGATCACTTTTTGTCCTGTCCGCGATCGCATCCGTGCTCTGAAGCCAGATGTTCTTTTTTGTTTGCGGTTAGTACC
>JANNDQ010000367.1:0-2131 GCA_031387965.1 Chamaesiphon sp. OTE_75_metabat_567 | reverse complement strand
AGCTTCGAGTACGAATTAGCCCAGAATAGTCGCCAAATTGTGACTGAGCTTGTGACTCAACCAGGCATCCAACAGCGGACGAATATCAGTGGAAACGATCGAGACTTCATTCGCCTCAGTACTGGTGTCCAAACTGAGTTTACCAACAATTTATCTGTTAATCTAGGGTATGAGTCAGTTGTAGGCAAGGATAATTTTAGTGATAATTATCTCAATGCCAAAATTCGCTATCAGTTCTAACCTTACACGTAAACTATGTCGATCGCATTTAGCAAATATCAAGGCTTGGGCAACGATTTTATTTTGATTGACAACCGTCATCAGGATACACCCATAATTGAGCCAGAAGCAGCAATTAATTGGTGCGATCGACATTTTGGGATCGGTGCGGATGGGGTAATTTTTGTCCTGCCTGGACAAAGCGGCACCGACTACACAATGCGGATCTTCAATTCCGACGGCTCTGAGCCAGAGATGTGTGGGAATGGAATTCGCTGCATGGCAAAATTCATCACTGAATTAGAAGGCAAAACCGATCTAGCTGTAACTTATCGGATTCACACCCTAGCGGGCGTAATTACCCCAGAAATTCTCCCCGACGGGCAAGTTCAAGTAGACATGGGCGAACCCCGTTTACTCGGTGCAGAAATTCCCACAACTTTGAGTACCGCTGATGATAAAGTTGTGAACCAATCACTAGAAGTAGACGGGAAATCCTGGACTGTGACCTGCGTTAGCATGGGCAATCCCCACTGCATGACCTTTGTCGAAGATGCCAACGCTATTCCCCTCGCCACAATCGGCCCCAAATTTGAGCATCATCCCGCTTTTCCCCAGCGCACAAATACCGAATTTGTCCAAGTGATCCGTCGTGACTACCTGAGAATGCGTGTCTGGGAACGCGGCGCAGGCATCACTCTAGCTTGCGGCACGGGTGCCTGTGCGACAGTCGTTGCTGGAGTCCTGACAGGCAAATCCGATCGATCTTGCACGGTAGAATTACCAGGTGGATGCCTCCAAATTCACTGGGCACAACCAGACAATCGCGTTTATATGACTGGCCCAGCTGAGTTAGTATTTACAGGCAGAATCTAACTGCTGCTGAAGAACGAAAAATTGGCAAGAGATGGAGAAATTTAGTGATGCAACTACTCGATAAACATCCAGAAACTCAACTATCCGTATCGTTAAATATCTCGGATCTGCGTCTACACGTTACACCTGAGCAATTTGATCGCCTGTGCGAACTCAATCCAGAACTGCGACTAGAGCTAACAGCAAGCGGCGAATTAATTGTCATGGCACCTGCGGGATACGAAAGCTCGGAGAAAAATTTAGATTTGGCAACCGACGTTAATAATTGGAATCGGCAAACCAAGATCGGTCGAGCTTTTGACTCATCAGGCGGGTTCACGCTCCCCACTGGCGCGGTTAGATCTCCTGATGTGACTTGGATTGAGAAATCCAAACTAGCAGATGTTCCCGCTGGCGTTAAGTTTCCGCGTGTCATCCCTGATTTTGTCATAGAACTGAGATCCGATACGGATAGGCTGCCGAAACTGCGAGAGAAGATGGAGGAATATCGAGCAGCAGGAGTGCGCCTGGGCTGGCTAATCGACCCCAAAAATCAACGAGTAGAAATCTATCGACTCGAACAACCAACCGAAATTTTACAATCACCAACACAGCTTAGTGGTGAGAATATCTTACCTGGTTTTGCCCTCGACCTCACTACTATCTGGTAATGTATCCACACGTAATGAAAAAGGCGGGTAATACCCACCTTTAAGAACGGCTGGGGAGTTATTCCCCAACTAGCTAAAATTGCTACCTATGAACTTTTGACCAGCCTATACTCGCTCTTCACTGCGATAACCACCCCGACTGCCGCCACTGCTGCGGCTGTCGCGTTCGTAGCGACTGCTTTCATTGCGAGGGGCGCTGTCACGACGATCGTAACGACCACCGCCGCCGCCACCTTCACGTAAGACAGGCTTGCCGCTAGCACCACCGCCACCGCCGCTGCTGCGACGATCTCCGCTACCACCGCGAGGTTTGTAGCTATTAGAAGAACGTTCACCACGATCGTAATCACCACCACCGCGATTTTGTGGCTCTTCCATGTCTAACC
>JANNDQ010000362.1:0-2253 GCA_031387965.1 Chamaesiphon sp. OTE_75_metabat_567 | reverse complement strand
ATCGATAGTTAGTGATGAGATAGCTTCTCCACAGTAAAAATATATGCATCAGGTTCTAATTGCCACTCGGATTGCTGGATCGATCGCAATTGCTCTATCAATGGGCACTTACAATGTTAATGTTACAGCGAATACTATCGCAAAGTCATCTTCTTGTCGAGCTTTTCCCTGTCTAGTTTTAAGTAGAGATTCCAGAAATCCCAAGAATAGATTCAACAATCCTATTTATAAATTAACAGCTTACAAAAGCCGAGAATCTCGTCAAACATTCAGACTCAATGCTGTGAGTGGTAGAGCATTTACGCAGAATCTAAATCGCTATCAAACCCAGACACATGCTCCGTTACCCGATGGATCTTATACCGTCGCCACTAGGGTTGTTAATGGTACTATTCCAGAAGTTGGCGGTACGATGATTCCGATCTTCCCAAAACCTGGTTTCAGTTCACGCATGAACAGAAGTGCGCTGGGTATTCATTGGGACCCTAGTTTCAACCAAAACAAGCAAGAAGATGGCACATCTGGTTGTGTTGGACTTACCAACAAGTATGACTACCGTCGTGTAAGAGATTTTGTTTTGACATACCATCCTCGTTCTCTAGAGGTGAGAATCGATCGATAAGCATAATTTTAATATCCCCGACTTCTGGTAGAAGTCGGGGATATTTCATTTTCATAGTTCTATGTTAAACCGTGGTTAAAACACCGATTGGATCGGGAATAGTTGCCGATGGAGCTTGAAATTCACCTGTCGCGACGAATTCCAGACGGAGCTTCAACCAAGTGATAAATTGCTTGTCTGTTGAGACAATCCCTGTCGCAGGTTGCGGCACTTTAGCTTTGACACTGGCGAGTTCTGGTGCATCTAAAAATGCAGGTCGATCGATCAACCAGAAGTCGATCTCTTTTCCTTGCTCTTGATAGTTGCGGATTCGCTCATTAAACACTTCATTGAGATCTTCTTCTTCGCGTAAAAATTTCCGACTGGCGACTACATAATAATAAGTTTGCATGGTGGATGGTGGATGGTGAATGGGACTAGATAATAACTCCGAACATTGCGGCTTTCATCTCGCGGATGGCTCGATCGATCCCAACTAGAACCGATCGACTGATGATACTATGGCCGATATTTAATTCTTCCATACCTGGTAAACAGGCGATCGGGCGGACATTCCAATAAGTCAGTCCGTGTCCGGCGTTTACCCGCAAACCAGCCGCAATCGCCAATTCGCATCCTCTCGCCAAACTCGCTAGCTCCTGCTCTACCAAAATCGGCGATTTAGCCTCAGCATAGCGTCCCGTGTGCAATTCGATGAATTTAGCACTTACCTGGGCTGATGCATTGATTTGGGCTGGTTCTGGGTCAATAAATAGACTAACTGGAATCCCTGCTGATTGTAGCTGATCTACCACCGATTTCATGCGATCGAGTTGACCCGCAATATCCAATCCACCCTCTGTTGTCACCTCTTCCCGCTTTTCTGGTACCAGTGTGACATAGTCAGGTTTCACTTCCAGCGCGATTTTCACCATCTCCGCCGTCGCCGCCATCTCTAGATTGAGGCGGGTGCGAACAGTTTCGCGCAATAGCCGAATATCTCGATCTTGCATGTGCCGCCGATCTTCCCGCAAATGAGCCGTAATCCCGTCAGCTCCAGCTAACTCCGCCAATACCGCTGCCGCAATCGGATCGGGTTCCACCGTGCGTCTAGCCTGTCTAATCGTGGCAACATGATCGATATTTACCCCAAGCATCAACAATTTTCAATTCTCCTTTGTGTGATTTCGGTATAAATTGCAACATTGGTTACACCTTGTGCTAACATGTCAAATCGCAGAATATTAAAAAACTGGATTAATTTGTGAGCATTGTGTAAACATATAGGCTAACATTAGCCAGTACCATAAGGAGGACTGTTACTTGTCTCGTAGATATCTTTTTACATCAGAATCCGTGACGGAAGGACACCCCGATAAAATTTGTGATCAGATCTCTGACACAATTTTGGATGCATTACTAGCGCAAGATCCCTATAGTCGGGTTGCAGCAGAAGTCGTAGTCAATACCGGACTCGTCCTGATCACTGGTGAAATTACGACCAAAGCGACTGTCAACTACATCGATTTAGCTCGTGCGAAGATCGCTGAAATTGGCTACACCAATGCCGATAATGGCTTTTCTGCCAGCAGTGCTTCGGTGCTGATTGCCTTGGATCAACAATCGCCAGACATCGCTCAAGGTGTTAATAC
>JANNDQ010000355.1:0-1707 GCA_031387965.1 Chamaesiphon sp. OTE_75_metabat_567 | reverse complement strand
TGTTAGAGCGTTAGGGACTCTTCAAGAAACAATCAGCCGACTAGTAGCCGCAAATATTGGGGTGGGACATCCTCTACTAACCACACATCATTAGCTGTGCAGTAAAAGTCATAGCCATTGCTTTCCATCAAGACAGCGTTCACCCCAAATACAATGCTTTTTCCATGCCTGCTACCCACCTGATGAGCTATGCTCAGATTTGTGGTGAGATGAACGTGATGGCGAGACATTTTTTGCAATCCAGTCTGTAAAATCGCTGTTACTACTTTGACATGAGTGCCATGATAGAGAATCGCAGGTGGAGTTTGAACTGTCAGCTGTAAGTCTACTTCCGTAGAATGTCCCTGATTGGCACGAATTAAATTGCCGGAATCATCAAATGCAAAGCGTTGTTTATCATTGGCGGCTACTACCTGCTGTAATTCAGCTAAACTAATCTCAAATCCGTGTGATGTTGCTGCGGTGAGCAATTGATCCACACTAACCCAGCCACCAGGTAAAAGTTCTAAGCCGATTCGTTCCGGTTGATGGCGCAGGTGTTTTGATAAGTATTTACTAATTCTAACGTAGCGCTGAGGATTTTGCAGATTGCCAGTCATAATTATCTCAACCCCGATACCAAGTACTAGGAACTCCAGCTTTATCGATGACGACAATTTTAGCTTCGGTTAATTGAGCGCGGATGCGATCGCTCGTTGCGAAATCTTTATTTGCTCTGGCAATTTGACGTTCGGTTAGTAATGATTCTATTTCTGCGTCACTCAAGCCACCTGCTTCCACTTTTAATTCATCGGGATTAACCACTAAACCTAATACTCCTGCTAATTCTATTAATGTTTGCCACTTGTCTTTGAGCAGAGTTGGATCTGCTGTTTGGGCGCTGTCGTGAGTGATAATATTACCGACTTTTCGCAGTTCTTTAGCGAGTTCAAATATTACCACTAAGCCTTCGGCGAAGTTGAAATCATCGTCTACTGCGGTGAGAAATCTGTCTACTTCTGCGGTAGTAGTTGCTGTTGGTGTTGATGAAGTTGGCGCTAAATTATCCCAGCCTAATTTCTCACCAAATTCATAACCAAATAACAAGCCGTCCTTGATTGTTTGCCAGCTTTGTCCAGCCGCCGCGATCGAAGTATCATTAAAATCGATCGGCTTCCGATATTGAGCGGTGAGAACAAATAACCGTACTGTCATCGGATCGACATCGATTTTGTTGCCATTAGCATCGCGATAATCGGTAAGTAGTTTACGAATTGTCGTAAAATTACCTAGAGATTTAGACATCTTCTCGCCACCGATATTCACCATCCCATTGTGCATCCAGTAAGTCGATAGTGGTCGATCGTGAGCACATTCGGACTGGGCGATTTCGTTTTCGTGGTGGGGAAAGACGAGATCACCACCACCGCAGTGGATATCGATCGTTTCGCCCAGTTGCTTGCGGATCATCGCAGAGCATTCGATATGCCAGCCTGGGCGACCATTTCCCCAGGGAGACTCCCAGGCGGGTTCGCCTGGTTTTGCAGCCTTCCACAGGGCAAAATCAAAGGGATCTTCTTTCTTGATTTGGTCGAGATCGGCTGATTCGACTCTTTCTCCGGCACCAGCACGGAGATCGTCGAGATTGCGTTTAGAGAGTTTGCCATACTCATCAAATCTCCGCACACGGAAGTAGACATCGCCGTCTACTGCATAGGCAAAACCTTT
>JANNDQ010000316.1:0-3347 GCA_031387965.1 Chamaesiphon sp. OTE_75_metabat_567 | reverse complement strand
GACGGGCATTCCCGAACAAATAGCACGACAACGAGCTGAAGATGCGGTGATTCAGGTGCAAGGTGCCTTAGTTTTAACGCGAGGACTCAACAGCACTGAGCCTTTTGAGCGAGTCTTGCAACAACTTCCAGTAAAACTGTTAGAACCAATCACCCGATCGGAACAATTTTGAGTGACTATCTTACCGATCTATTTTAGTAATTTCATCGGGATTTCATCTTGGGCATTTATAGTCGTTAGTGAAGACAAGTGAAAAAATATTTGAATTAGTAATACAAAAATGAAGGAATCGATGTCAGGAATTATTGTTTTAGCTAGTGCTGGACTATTATTACTGGGAGCCTGTAGCAAAGAATCAACAACCAGCGATTCGACTATCTCAAATACTGCTACACCTACAGCGGAAAGTGCAACTCTAGCATCAACTACGGCTAAAGCTGAAAAGAGTGAGGGTGTTAAGAGTAAAGGGGGACAAGTAGTAGAGTCGGGTAAATATCACTTAGAGTTCGTTCCAGAGAAAGGTACTAATGACACTCACTTAGATTTGTACCTTCAAAAAGGTGATACTCATGAAGCGATCGCCAATGCCAAAGTTACTGCTGATGTCCAATTACCAGATGGTAAATTGAAAACTATTCCACTTAGTTATGATGTCAGTGGTAAACATTATGCTGGGGTATTAAAAGAGAAAATTACTGGTCAATATCAAGTTAAAATTGCTGCAACGATCGGTAGCGAAAAGGCTGATGGTCGGTTTAACTTTGTTCGCTAAGCGTCGGCTCTGCCGAGTCGATAATTTAGCAGTCTAAAATTGACAAGTAAGACTAAATAAATATGCTAAAATCTTGATATTGCCTGCTTCTATAAACGCCACACTTTAATGTCTCAAAATCGCCAATTAATCCGCCTGTGGCAGCAATTTATTCCCTTATCATTGTCTGATGTCACAATGGCATTGGGAGATCCCTTAACTACTACTACCCTCGCTTATTTACCAGATCCACGCACTAATATTGCTGCATTGGGAGTAGCAAAAGCGATCGCCATTTTTTGCGAAAGTCCGATTATTATGTTGCTTCATGCTAGCAATGCCCTGGCAGGTACTCAAACCTCCCGACGGGCGTTGTGGAGATTTGCGCTAATTGCGAGTGGCGTGATGAGTTTAATCTTGGCTCTGACAGCGATTCCCGCAGTTTTTGCGATCGTGGGCGAAAGCTGGTTGGGTGTTGCGCCTAGCTTGAGCCAGACAATTCGATCGGCACTCACGATCCTGATTTTATGGCCATTTGCGATTGGATGGCGGAGATATTTTCAAGGCTTATTAATTCATAGCGGACAAAGTAATGCAGTCGCTCAGGCTGGGCTAATTCGGCTGCTGGTAGTCGGTAGCATTCTTGCAGGGGGATTTAACCTCAAAGCAAACGGCGCGGTTGTAGCGGCGATCAGCCTAGTCTGCGGTGTAATTGCTGAAGCAATGGCTGTCACCTATTTAGCCAAAAAATTAGGCGCAACTCAACTTCCCGAAATCAAATCGACACCGGAGCTACCCCAAGATTTAGCGGGAGTCTGGAAATTTTATTTGCCCTTGGGCGGAACGATGATGCTGGTGTGGGGCGCGCGGGCGGCTCTCGTTGGGATTGTCGCCCGCGCTCAAGATGGAGAAATTGCTTTAGCTGCTTGGCCTGCGGCTTGGGGTTTAGTATTAGTTATCGCTAATTCTACCCGGATGGTGCAGCAGATTATTATTCGCAATCGCAAGTTAATACCTGATCGAGTCTTAATTACTTTTGCAATTACAGTCGGAATTTTGTGTTCGTTAATTTTATTATCCGTCAGCGGTACACCAATCAGCGCACAGGCGATCGGCTACTTTATTGGTAGCGATCGAGAACTAATTGCGCGAGTACGTCCGGTACTATTAATCTGTGTGGCGATTCCATTGCTGGTATCAATTCAAAATGCACTCCAGGGTTTTTTAGTCAGTGCGGGGCAAACTTGGAGTGTAAATCAGGCGGCTCTAATTGGGGCAATTGTGATGCTAGGTACGGCGTATTTAGCCGTCCAATTAGGACAAAATGGAGCAATTGCTGCGGCAATCGGGATGGTAATCGGGGGTACGATCGAAATTAGTTATTTATGCTTTCAGAATTTCCGTCATCAGACAATGGACTTTCGCAGAAAGTCAGGTATTAGGCTTTAGCGGATGCGCGCTCCTCGGGTTTCCCGAGGGTTTAGCGCACCAAGCAGGCTTTAGGCTTTAGGGGAAGATATAGACGAGAACAATAGTAGAAAAGATTTTGTTTTTACTTTCGCAGGAGGTCTAATCAATTAATGGGATTAGACATAGCTAAAAGCGGCACTAGTTAGGTTCAATCCAGAGACGCTTTGAACAACGCCAATTAATTCTGGTTGCCCGAAGAGATTGTTGTAAATAGCTGTACCTGCAACACCAGCCACTGGAGATGTGGTAACTGAATAGTCGGCGGCTTTGCCTTTGAGCTGGATCACATCGCCAGCAGTACCTGAGAACCCAATGATTCTGGCGTAGTCATTCAAGCCGCGATTGGTGCTGTTGCCATCGTTATAGTAAACCTGATTGGTATCGCCGAGGATAAATCTATCCCCTTTGCCTCCAGCTGTGAGGGTATCAATTTCACCTCTACCCGCAGTGGTGCTGCTAGGATCTACACCGACGAGGATGTCGTTGCCCGTACCGCCTGTCAATTTATCATTACCTGTACCACCAATTAGCACATCATTTTTAGTGCCAGCTTTGAGAGTATCATCCCCCGCATAGCCCTGAATAATATTACTTAGCACTCCACCTGTGAGGGTGTTATTACTAGCCGTACCGTTAATGAGATTGGATGCGGTGTTTGCAGGTAAATTGCTAGGATTATTGGTAATCGTGAAGGTATTATCGACTGTTTTGCCGCCAGATGTGCCGCGAATGGTGATTGTGGAGGAGCCAAAGGCGTAAGGCTGATATTTGAGATTGAGGGTGTTTCCGCTAATTGTGGGTGTGGCAATGCTGGTATTGCCAGCGACTTGAATCGATTTGAGAATCTGATTGGTATCGGTGGTGGTATCTAAATCTTTGAAGACATTTGTAAGATTGATCGAACTAGTGGCTGTCTGCTCATTGACTGTGAGGTTAGCGATGGCGGTGCCAATTGTGGGAGCAAGATCGTTGCCAAGACTTACCTTTGCCGTGTGTGTTTTAAGCTGGCTAAAGGTCATTTCTAGGCGATTGCCGACGAGTGTAAAACTATCTGCACCAGTAGTCGTCACCCCTTTGCCTGTGGGAATATTTAGATCGATCGAGATTTTACCTTCACCATTGAAAG
>JANNDQ010000297.1:0-2179 GCA_031387965.1 Chamaesiphon sp. OTE_75_metabat_567 | reverse complement strand
CATCGCCTTGGGTAGTGAAAAATTCGTCGGTGTACTGGAATCATTTCAGACAAATATGTGCATTCACTCCTCTCGCTATGGACAGGCGATCGCCGCCAAAGCGATTGCTAGCGGTAGGTTGGCGGATTTAGCTACTACAGTAATTAGACCTTATTACCAGCAGAAGTTTGCTGTGCTAGAGGCTGGATTAAGTAAATTTATGCCTCAAGATCTACCCTGGTATCTCCATCGTGGTGAAGGCGCGATCTTTGGCTGGATGTGGTTTCAAGATTTGCCAATTACTGACTGGGAGCTATATCAAATGCTCAAGCAAGTCGGGATTATTGTGGTGCCAGGTAGCTCGTTTTTCCCTGGATTGCGGGAAGATTGGGCACACAAGCAGCAGTGTATTCGGATCAGTCTGACGGCTAGTGATGCAGAAATCACTACGGCAATGGAGCGATTAGCGAAAGTTGTGGTGACGACTCTCACCGCTAACCTTACGGTGTAGCGGGAAGCTCTCTAACCTCACAGCTAGAATTTCTTGCTTCACGGGCTGAGTATCCTCTAAGCCTCCACAAGCAGCAACGATGCGTCCTCACCGTCGTTTGTAAAACCAATTAGAAATCTAAATGTTTACACCTTATTCCGTACAATGTTTTACCCCAAGAACGGGTCTACCAATTGGTAGCTCTCCTCTTGGGAACGCCCTACATTATGTTTTCAAGGTACTGGTTGCTTACAGTGCAAATTACTGCCACTCTGCTCACCTCTTGATTCTATCGACAATTTTGGGCTATTTGCTCCGCACAAAAGCTGATATTTGCGGAGTTCGTCCGAGCGGGAAACCCGCTCATGGAACGAACCCAAGCAGGCGATTCCTCATCCACCCCGCTCAATCTGTGAGCGGTGGTCAAACTCTTTCGGGGGTGGGATTCGTCACCGCCCTCCTATCCCCCTCACCGCCAAGTGGAGTACCACTGTGGCGGGAGTACCTCGGAGGATGAGATGGAAGTCTACGCAGGGAATTAGATCCTCAAACTTTACCGTGATATAGCAGTCCTATTTGATTTATAAGAAGATCGTAGGGTGTGTTACCGCGACAGCGTAACGCACCGAAAAATAAATCTAACAATGGCGATTAAGAGAACTTTTCACCAATCTTCACCTATCCAGAATGCAATTAATCGATCTTGTGGGATACATAGCAGCAACATTGACAACAGCAGCTTTTTTTCCTCAAGTTCTAAAGGTTTGGCAATCCAAGTCAACTAAAGATCTTGCATTACCAACCCTGCTGTCGTTTATTGCTGGGGTTTCAATGTGGCTTCTCTATGGTTTATTGGTTAAAAGCACGCCGATCATCATGGCAAATGCAATGACATTAGGATTGAACTTGATGATTTTACGTTTTAAACTTAAATATGGGTAGGTCGATTAATCGGCTAATTAGAAATTAAAGGAAAATAATTTTGGAGGTTGGGTTGACGAAGGAAACCCAACACATACACCGATTGATTGTGTGGATATTGGGTTTCTAGAGGTGGATTAGGGAGCAGATTTAATCGGCAACCCTGATGCCGAATTATTCAGCTTAAATCAGTTAACAGCCGATGCCAATGTGTTGGAATCCGGCAGCTGCGAGATCTGGTGCTGACAAGAAATTCCGACAGTCAATCATCAACGGAAATCGCATTAATTTAGCCATTTGCTGATAGTCTAGCTGTTGAAACTCTAACCACTCTGTCATCAGGACGATCGCGTCAGTGTCCGTTGCGAGTAGTTCAGGACTATCGACTAAACTAACGTTGGCTAGTTCCTTATGTGTCGAAGATTGAGGCGAGATAATCGGATCGTATGCTTTAACTTTGGCACCGAGTTCAACCAAGATGGAGATGATATCCAGTGCTGGAGCGTCGCGCAAATCATCGGTATCAGGTTTAAAAGTTAATCCTAACAAACCAATCGTTTTACCTTTGAGGATCTTCAGTGAACTTTGGAGCTTTTGAATTACTAAAGTCCGCTGATGTTGATTGACACTTACTGCTGCTTTGAGGAGTTGGGCATCATATCCATAGTCAGCGCCTGTATGAATTAGTGCCGCTAAATCCTTAGGAAAACATGAACCACCCCAGCCAATCCCCGCGTTTAAGAATTTATTCCCAATCCGTGAATCTAAACCAATCCCCTTAGACACCTG
>JANNDQ010000250.1:0-2879 GCA_031387965.1 Chamaesiphon sp. OTE_75_metabat_567 | reverse complement strand
AAATTGGCAACGTCAACCCAACAAATCTTAAAACTAGCAGCCTGTATCGGCAACCAATTCGACCTTCAGACTTTAGCAACTGTCTCTCAACAATCCCCTGAATCAACTGCCACAGATCTACTCCCAGCTATTTTAGACGGTTTAGTTTTAACGATTAGTAATGATTACAAGTCGATCGCACTAACTGACCCACAAGGCTGGTCAGCAAGCACAAATATTAAATATAATTTCGCTCACGATCGCATCCAGCAAGCAGTCTATTTGCTAATTTCAGCCGCAGATCGACAGGCTGTACATCTGCGGATCGGTCAACTATTGCTAGCAACTGCGCCAGCAGCACAAGAGTCAAAAATCTTTGAAATTGTTAATCAATTAAACTTAGGTCGGCAATTAATCGATTGCCGAAGGCAGGTCTTCTCTTCGAGACGCTTCGCGAACGACCAACGACAAACAGAGCGAGATGAACTAGCCAGATTGAATCTTAGAGTTGGCAAGAAAGCCCAGCAATCAGTCGCTTATCAAGCAGCATTCAATTACTTTCAGATTGGATTGAACCTGTTAGGGGCAGATGGCTGGCAGCGACAGTACGATCTCACCCTTCAACTGTATATCGAAGCAGCAACAACAAAGTTCTCGATCGGCGATCTGGAGCAGATGGAACGATTAATTGAAATCGGATTACAAGGTGCAACTACATTACTCGATCGAGCGAACATTTATACTCTGAAAATTCAAGCTCATGCCTCACAAAATCAGCTAGTGGAGGCAGTAGGTGTCGCACTGTCAATTTTGGAGACGATGGGAATAGTTTTCCCCACTCACCCCAGCTCATTAGATATCGGGCATAGTCTCGCCGCAGTGAAATCTGCTTTAACTGAGAGCGGAATTAAGGATGTTGCAGATTTAGTCAACTTCCCCGAAATGACCGATCCAGAACAACTCGCAGCCATGAATTTCATGTTTGCCATGACACATGCGTGCTATGTGACATCTCCGCCGCTGTTTGCGCTGGTAGTGACGAAAATGGTCAGCTTATCAATTGAGCATGGGAATGCGCCCATTTCTGCTAGGGCATATGCTATGTATGGGATTGTTCTCTGTGGAGTAGTCGGAGATCTTGATAGTGGTTATCAAGTTGGTCAACTTGCATTAAAGCTAGTCGAAAAATTTAACTCCACAGCACTGAAAGCGAGCATTTTCTTCTTCGTAAATTGTTTTATTAGACATTGGAAAGAGCATGTCAGAGCAACTCTCATCCCTTTTTTAGAAGGATATCGGATTGGGCTAGAGACTGGGGATTTACAATTTGCAGCTTGGAACATCCATTCAAACTGCTACCTCGCCTACTATAGTGGCAAGGAACTATCAGCACTAGAACAGGAGATGGCAACAGCCAGCATTGCGATCGCCCAAATTCAGCAAAAGCATATCCTCGAACGACATAAAACCTATTGGCAAGCTGTCTTAAATCTAATTGGTAAATCCGAACATACCTGTCGATTAATTGGAGCGGATTATGATGAAGAAACGATGCAGCAAGTTTTTCTAGAAATAAACGATCGCAATGCTCTCTGTGAGCTACATCTCCAGAAACTGATTCTGTGCTATATTTTCCAAGCATATCCGCAAGCCGTGGAAAATGCGATCGCCGCAGCCGAATATGTCGGCAATACAGTTGGGACAATTAACTTTGCGATCTTCCATTTCTATGATTCACTTGCTTGGTTAGCAATCTTTGACGATGACCCACTAAAACAACCGCAGATCCTAGTAAAAGTAGCTGAAAATCAACAAAAAATGGCGGATTGGGCGGATCATGCGCCGATGAATTATCTGCACAAATATTACTTGGTTGAAGCGGAACTTGCGAGAGTATTAGATCAAACAAAAGAGGCTAGAGAATATTACGATCTAGCGATCGCGCTAGCTGAAGAAAATGAATATATTAATGAAGTAGCTCTCGCCAATGAACTGGCAGGACGGTTTTATTTAGCCAGAAACCAAAAGCATGTTGCCAGTCATTATCTGATTGATGCTTATTATGCCTATCAGCGGTGGGGGGCTGTCGCAAAATTGCAAGATCTGGAAAGTCGATATCCACAGTTCTTGGATGCTAAATTTGGTAGAGTTCCAGGTGTTTTTCCAACTATTTCAACAACCAACAGTGGTTCTGGTGACGCTTTGGACTTATCGACGGTAATTAAAGCTTCCCAAACTATTTCAAGCGAAATTCTATTAGATGAGTTATTGAAAAAATCACTCAGAATATCGATGGAAAATGCTGGTGCTCAAATTGGATCGCTGATTTTAGATCGAGCAGGTGAATTGTCTATTGTCGCTCAAGGATCGATTGAGCCAGATGAGATTAATATATTTCAATCAACCCCTGTTGCCACCAGTAACCAGTTACCGATATCGCTATTAAATTATGTCGCTAGAACCAGAGAAGATGTGGTGTTGGCAGATGCCAGCGGTGAAGGGATATTTGCCACAGATCCTTATATCATCCATACCCAGCCCAAGTCGGTCTTATGTATTCCGATTGTCCACCAATCTCAACTGATTGGTCTGCTATATTTGGAAAATAATCTAACTACTGGTACCTTCACAGCCGATCGATTAGCAGTCCTCAAACTCCTCTCAGCTCAAGCGGCAATTTCCCTCCAAAATGCCCAACTCTACGTTGCACTGCGTGAAAATGAACGCAGGCTAACTCAATTTCTTGAAGCAATGCCAGTCGGCGTATTTGTGATCGATGCCAATAGTCAGCCCTACTATGCCAATCAGACAGCTCAACAAATTCTGGGCAAGGGCATCACCACTGCTACCACAACTCAATTGACCGAAGTATATCAAGCGTATCAGACCGGAACCGATCG
>JANNDQ010000199.1:0-8245 GCA_031387965.1 Chamaesiphon sp. OTE_75_metabat_567 | reverse complement strand
TGTTAGTGCTAAAGATGAATTTACTCGCGATCGCCAGAAAGCCAGCTAGCACCATCGTACTGACTCGATCGGCGCGTAATAATAGCGATAAACCTAGACCAGTAATTAGGGCACTCTTGACGGCAAGTAGCAGGTTTTCAGCAGGTTTAAAGATGCTAGTTAGGATGATTTGAGTCAGGCAACAAGTGAGGATCAAGCTGAGAATTAATTCCGGCTTAACTGACCAATCTCTATTCAAAATCCCTAATCCCAGAAAGGTTGCTAAAAACCCGATCTGATAATCTCGCGCATCTGTGAAGATACTTGCGATCGACCTGGTACTTAAATTTTGTGCATGTTCCATCATGTCTTTGCTCAGTTGCAGATGGGTAGAGTTGTCAATCAAGATACAAGCTGTGGCGATCGAGTTCCCTACTTTTGATAAATAACTTTATTTAATTAGTGATTTAGCCAAATTGCCAATAGGACAGACGTTTTCACTCGATGCCTTACATACTCAAACAGCGACATTACAAGCTATTCAGACGGCAGGTAATCATTGTCTAATTGCCGTCAAACAAAATCAACCGACTCTTTACCGCCCAGATTTCGGCGCACTTCCACTATTTGCTCAAGTTGCCGCAGCCGATGACTTGGCAACTGGCTACATTTATGTGCTCAGGAGCAAATCGGAACATCCCTTCATCGCCGAGAATCGATCGGTCATTCACAAGATCGGTGTAATCGATCGATTTCAATATGACCCGAATACAGCCAGTCTCATCTGCTGATGATGCCGATTTGCCAATAGTTCTGCCCATATCTAGGTCGGGCAAAAGCAGCTGTCGGCTTCAGAAAAATGTCTAGTCAAGGTAAGTTTGATGAAGTTGATTTCCCCCAAATCTGGATTGAGGTGTCTATTATGATTTTAGATTGACAGGCGTAAACAAATCATCGTAGAATGGTAATTTGTCAACAGTTGGAACCGCTAGGTGACTGCAAAAATTTCTAACACATGCCAACCATCCAACAGCTAATTCGCAAAGCTCGCGAAGACTATAAAGTCAAAACTAAGTCACCCGCACTGAAGGAATGTCCTCAGCGGCGTGGTGTGTGTACCCGTGTCTACACAACTACTCCCAAAAAACCCAACTCAGCTCTACGTAAAGTAGCGCGGGTGAGGTTAACTTCTGGATTTGAAGTCACAGCATACATTCCTGGGATCGGTCACAACCTCCAAGAACACTCTGTGGTAATGATTCGCGGTGGTCGGGTAAAAGATTTACCCGGAGTTCGATATCACATCATTCGCGGTACATTAGATACTGCTGGTGTGAAAGATCGCAAGCAAGGTCGTTCCAAATATGGAACAAAACGTCCTAAAGCAGCTAAGTAAGTCTCACACTTTAACACGCTCAAACCGCGTCGGTCATATTTGTAAGCTTACATAAAATCATCCTATTCACACTGCAAACACTCCCATGCTGAGGGTGTTTGCCTGCAGTTATGTGTAGATACCGTTAGGTATTGAGCATAGTCATCAGACAATTGCTAAAAGTTGGGGTGAATTGGTAGTCTCTAGTCTCGTTGCGATCGGTAATCCATACCATCACTGAAGATTTCTATATTAATCCTCTGTTAAAGCAAGTAAAGTCGGGGAATTAGTGGATAGTGGATAGTGGATAGTGGATAGTTACTTACGAGTAACTAAATCCTAAAGCCTAAACCCTAAAGCCTAAAACCTGACATATCACCAATTCAAACTTCGAGTTATGTCACGTAGAACGACAGTTCCAAAACGCCCAGTTCCCCCAGATGCTGTTTACAATAGTCGTCTGGTTAATATGATGGTCCGCCGTATTATGCGGAGCGGTAAGAAATCGATCGCTTATCGGATCATTTATGATGCGATGAAAACAATTGAAGAGCGCACTGGTAGCGATCCGCTCGAAACCTTTGAAAAAGCAGTCAAAAATGCTACTCCCCTGGTGGAAGTCAAAGGTCGTCGGGTTGGTGGTGCTACATATCAAGTACCGATGGAAGTTAAAGCCGATCGCGGTACAGCACTAGCCATGCGCTGGTTAATTAACTATTCGCGCTCTCGCGCTGGCAAATCGATGTCAGGCAAATTGGCTAACGAGCTGATGGATGCAGCGAATGAGACGGGTAGTGCGATTCGTAAGCGCGAAGAAACTCACCGGATGGCTGAGGCAAACAAGGCATTTGCTCACTACCGCTACTAAATCCCAATCGTTTTCAATCTGTCTGCGGGCACTTCATCCGACAGTGCCTAAAAACAGATACAATCTTAGTTAAGATTACGCAGCCCTATTCCGGCAACAGACAAGTAAGGAGGTTATTGTGCCACGTACCGTCCCGTTTGAGAAAGTACGCAATATCGGGATTGCAGCCCACATTGATGCGGGTAAAACAACTACCACCGAGAGAATTTTATATTATTCTGGGGTTGTCCACAAAATCGGTGAAGTTCATGAAGGAACTGCTACCACCGACTGGATGGTGCAAGAACAAGAGCGTGGGATCACCATCACCGCCGCCGCAATCAGCACGACTTGGAAAGATCACAAGATCAACATTATTGATACCCCTGGACACGTAGACTTCACGATCGAAGTCGAACGTTCCATGCGCGTACTTGATGGTGTAATTGCTGTATTTTGCTCCGTTGGTGGTGTTCAACCTCAATCAGAGACGGTATGGAGACAAGCCGATCGCTATAAAGTACCCCGCATCGTCTTTGTGAATAAGATGGATCGGACAGGTGCCAATTTCTTCAAAGTTTATGAGCAGATTCTCGATCGGATGCGCGTCAATGCCGTGCCGATTCAGATTCCAATTGGTGCCGAAGGCGACTTTGCGGGCACAATTGACCTCGTGACCATGCGAGCGTTTTACGCCCTCGACGATCTGGGTAAAGATGTCGAAGAACGCGACATTCCCGCAGACCTCCAAGCTCAAGCAGATGAATTTCGCTTGAAACTATTGGAATCTGTTGCCGATACATCTGATGAATTGACCGAGAAATATCTCGAAGGTAAACCCATCAGTGAAGCTGAAATCAAAGCAGCAATTCGGAAAGGGACGATCGCTGGCACGATGGTGCCGATGTTCTGCGGTTCTGCCTTTAAGAATAAAGGCGTGCAATCGTTACTCGATGCGGTGATCGACTATCTACCTTGTCCGACTGAAGTACCTTCGATTAAAGGTAAATCAGTTGATGATGAGACTGTGGAAATTGAACGCAATGCGAATGATGATGAACCATTTGCAGCATTGGCATTCAAGATCATGGCGGACAAATATGGTCGCTTGACCTTCATCCGTGTCTACTCTGGTGTAGTCAAAACTGGAACCTACGTGCTGAACCCCACTAAGGGTAAGCGCGAACGGATTTCCCGCTTGATCATTCTCAAAGCAGACGATCGCCAGGAAGTAGACGAACTCCGGGCAGGCGATTTGGGTGCGGTCCTCGGACTCAAGGATACCTTTACCGGGGATACCTTGTGCGATGAGGAGCATCCAGTAATTCTGGAGTCACTCTTTATCCCCGAACCAGTGATTTCACTGGCAGTGGAGCCAAAGACCAAACAGGACATGGAGAAGCTCTCCAAGGCGCTAATTTCCCTCTCCCAGGAAGATCCGACCTTCCGCGTCCACACTGACCCTGAGACCAACCAGACCGTAATTGCGGGTATGGGTGAGCTGCACCTAGAGATTCTGGTCGATCGAATGATGCGTGAATTCGGCGTAGAAGCGAATATTGGTGCCCCACAGGTAGCTTATCGTGAGACCATTCGCAAGAGTGTCAAGCAAGAAGGTAAGTATATCAAGCAAAGTGGCGGTAACGGTAACTACGGTCACGTCGTGATCGAGATCGCCCCATCTGAACCAGGTGCTGGTTTGGAGTTTGTCTCCAAAGTTGTCGGTGGTTCGGTACCCAAACAGTACATTAACCCGATCGAGCAAGGAGTTAAAGAGACCTGCGAGTCTGGGATTTTGGCTGGGTATCCAGTCATCGACCTCAAAGTCACCCTCGTTGATGGTTCTTACCATGAGGTTGACTCGAATGAAATGGCTTTCAAAATTGCGGCATCGATCGCAATTAAAGAAGCCGTCATGAAAGCTCAACCCACATTGCTCGAACCAGTAATGAAGGTTGAAGTTGAAGTTCCCGATAATTTCCTTGGAAATGTCATCGGTGATCTCAACTCCCGTCGGGGCCAGATTGAAGGTCAGGAAGCGGCGGCAAACATCTCTAAAGTTGCTGCTAAAGTACCTTTAGGCGAAATGTTTGGTTATGCAACCAACATCCGCTCCAACACCCAAGGTCGAGGTATCTTCTCAATGGAATTCAGCCATTATGATGAAGTACCGCGTAACGTTGCCGAGGCGATCGTTACCAAGAACAGAGGGAGATAGATAGTTTTAAGTAGTTGCTAGTTAGAAGTTATTGAAAAAATAACAACTAAATAGCAACGATCGCCAACTATCCAGTTAAAATCTAAAAGAGGAACATAGGAAATTATTCATGGCACGCCAGAAGTTTGAAAGAAATAAGCCCCACGTTAACATCGGTACAGTTGGTCACGTTGACCACGGTAAAACGACCCTGACCGCAGCAATCACCATGTCCCTGGCGGCAATCGGTGCAGCTAAGTCACGGAAATATGATGAAATCGACGCTGCTCCCGAAGAAAAAGCGCGTGGGATCACCATCAACACGGCTCACGTAGAGTACGAAACTGTAACTCGTCACTACGCTCACGTAGATTGTCCCGGACACGCTGACTATGTAAAAAACATGATCACTGGTGCAGCGCAAATGGACGGCGGTATCCTGGTTGTATCTGCTGCTGATGGCCCCATGCCTCAGACCAGAGAGCACATCCTCTTGGCAAAACAAGTTGGTGTACCTCGTCTAGTTGTGTTCATGAACAAAACTGACTTGGTTGATGACGAAGAGTTGCTCGAACTCGTAGAAATGGAAATCCGTGAATTGCTTTCCTTCTATGATTTCGACGGTGACAATATTCCCGTCGTTTCCGGCTCCGCAGTCAAAGCTGTAGAGCAAATGTTGGCTAACCCCAAAACCATCCAAGGTGAAAACGAGTGGGTAGACAAAATCTACGACCTGATGGCAGCAGTAGATGACTATATCCCTACTCCTGAGCGGGAAGTAGACAAACCATTCTTGATGGCGGTTGAGGACGTATTCTCAATCACTGGTCGTGGTACAGTTGCAACCGGACGGATCGAACGTGGTAAAGTCAAAGTCGGCGAGAACGTCGAAATCGTTGGTATCCGCGACACCCGTAGCACCACTATCACTGGTGTTGAAATGTTCCAAAAATCCCTTGATGAAGGGTTTGCTGGCGACAACGTAGGCGTACTGATGCGTGGTATCCAAAAAGCCGACATCGAGCGCGGCATGGTAATTGCTAAACCTGGTAGTGTGAAACCACACACCGAATTTGAAGGTGAAGTATATGTCCTAACCGACAAAGAAGGTGGTCGTAAGACTCCATTCTTCCCTGGCTACCGTCCGCAGTTCTACGTTCGTACAACTGACGTAACTGGGAACATCAAAGCCTTCACTGCTGATGACGGTAGTGCTGCTGAGATGGTCATGCCTGGAGACCGGATCAAAATGATTGTAGAACTAATCAACCCAGTCGCGATCGAACAAGGAATGCGCTTCGCGATCCGTGAAGGTGGACGCACCATCGGAGCTGGTGTCGTAGCCAAAATCATCAAATAGGTTAATCACCTAAATTAAAGATAGAGATGTACTCAGGTGCATCTCTATCTTTGTGTCTGATCAATTAATCAGATAGTTTAATTACCCTCGTACCTTGACAATCTAAACCTAAAACTAAACTTAAACTTTAAATTATGGCTACTGTAACTCAGCAAAAGATTCGGATTCGGTTAAAGGCATTCGATCGTCGTTTACTCGACACCTCCTGCGATAAAATTGTTGAAACTGCTAACAGAACCGGAGCAACCGCCATTGGCCCCATCCCTTTACCAACCCGCCGCCGCATCTATTGCGTCTTGCGTTCTCCCCACGTTGATAAAGATTCCCGCGAGCATTTTGAAACTCGTACCCATCGTCGGATCATCGATATCAAAGATCCTTCAGCTAAAACGATCGATGCGCTGATGAAACTAGATCTACCCGCAGGTGTAGATATCGAAGTGAAACTCTAGATATTAGGTTATTAATTTGTTTTTAAAAAGTCCTCACATGGGGACTTTTTTGTCGATGACAGTATTTATATCTGTGCTGGCTAAGATTAAAAAGATGATTGATGAACAATAATATTTTGTAAATCATAACTAGCTGCAAGTTGATGGGCAATTCTCGAAGCGATCGTCACAATCTCATCTGTTGTGGCAACTGCGGCTGGCACTGCCAATAGATGAGGTAAATCGGCTATTTATTTGTTATGTACTGCTAAAACTATCTCATGTAGCTAAGATAGTTCAGTAGGTGTAAGGAGTATTCTGATGAGTCGAATTATTATCACCACCATTGGTAGTCTCGGCGACCTACACCCCAAGATTGCGATCGCACTTGAATTACGCCAGCGCGGTCATGATATCGTTTTTGCGACACACCAAGGATATCAATCCAAAATTGAAGCCTTGGGGTTTGAGTTTCATGGGATGCGTCCCGATGGGGCAGAAGCAGGAATCGACTTAGCCAAAATGACAGATCCGAAGACAGGTTCAGAGTACGCTGTGCGGAAGTGGTTGATGCCAAACCTTCGCGCAACTTATGCTGACTTGATGGAAGTTGCCAAAGGTGCAGACTTGATTATTGCGGGTGAAATAGTTTATGCCGCTCGATTAGTGGCTGAGAAATTAGGAATTCCGTGGGCATCCTCCGCCCTTAACCCCTTCTCCTTCTTTTCTGCTTACGATCCTCCAGTTCTCTCCCTCTTCCCACTATTGGCGCAGCTCCGTCCATTGGGTTTAATGGTTAATCGTGGGGTCGTTAATTTGGCTAAGTCTGTGACTAAATCTTGGGCAGAACCGATTCACCAACTTAGAAGCGAACTGGGATTACCCAAACTAACTGGTAATCCTTTAGTTGATGACAAGTTTTCGCCCGATCTAGTTATAGCCATGTTCTCTTCGGTGTTGGCAAGATCCCAACCTGATTGGCCTAAACACACAGTCATAACTGGATTTACATTTTATGATAGTGGTAAAGATCGAACAGAACTTAGTCGAGAACTTGAGCAGTTTTTAGAGATTGGAAACCCACCAATTGTATTCACATTAGGTTCGGCTGCTGTGCTAAATCCAGGCACCTTTTACGCTGAAAGTATTCAAGCAACAACACAATTAAACCGTCGGGCGGTGTTGCTAATGGGGGAAAATCCACTACCAGATCATCTGCCCAAGGAGATTTTTGCGACAGACTACGCGCCATATTCAAAAATTTTCCCCCGTGCTTGTGCGATCGTCCATCAGGGTGGCATTGGTACTACCGCTCAAGCTCTCTGCGCTGGTCGTCCAACGATCGTGGTACCTTACACTTACGACCAACCCGATAATGCTGCACGAGTGGAGAGATTAGGTACTTCTCGCACGATTTCTCGCAATCGATATTCGTGCCAACGAGTTACCAAAGAGTTAAGGATGTTATTTTCAAATCCAAGTTATGCAGCCAAAGCAACAGAAATTGGACAGATAGTCCGGCAGGAAAATGGCGTAGGTGTGGCGTGTGACGCAATTGAGAAACTGCTTAATGAAGGTGGCCTAGGACTCATCAGCTAGATCATTTTGAGAAGCCAACAAAAATTAAACGAATGGTTGATGCAAACGATTAGCTGATTTGAAAATCTTCTAGTAGGGTAAGGTCTTCCCACGTCAGATCTAGTTTGGCTGAATTGTGATCTAGTGCAACTGCCCGAACTCGCCTAATTATAATTGCGACTCGCCCCGATTTGAGATCGCGTTCGCGTAGTGTCTCTGAAAGAGAATCGCACAAATATCGTGCTAGTTTATCCAAAAAATCGGGATCGGTAGTAGCCGCGTCACTCAACAACTTTACAACTTCCCATGTTTTATTGTGCAGCAATTTTTCACCCAATGGCATGTCTGCACATTTCTGCCACGGATGTCGTTTGATCGTTTTAGCTCGATCTGTTAATCGATCAAAATCCTCTGTCGCTTCCCCCAATGATTGGTTGACATCGCGACGATAAGTGCGATTTACCCAACTCTTGCGCCA
>JANNDQ010000189.1:0-9324 GCA_031387965.1 Chamaesiphon sp. OTE_75_metabat_567 | reverse complement strand
CTTTTGCTCCAGCCTGAAGTTGTTAATCATGAGCCACATCTTGCCTTAGATGGCGGATCTGACGGGTTAGCGGCGATTCGCTCATTAGTCAATACCGCCCCTGAATATCTTCAGCCTGAGGGGATTTGGTTGATTGAAATGATGGCAGGACAAGGTAATGACGTGGTTGATTTGTTAGTCAACCAGGGCAGCTATGTAGATATTCAAATTATCAACGATCTCGCGGGACTCGATCGATTTGTCATAGCAAAGCTACGGAGCTGATTGACCGACAAAATTCGTGACCCCTCCAAAATTTGTCGGTTGGGTTGCGCGTAGCAAAACCCAACTAACATTCCAGTAACTTAATATGCCAAAGTTTCTAACGTTTCTCGCAGATAGCGCTGAACGCGCGCATCAAGATTGAGGTCTGCTTGTTCTACTGTAGACAGTTGTGATGCCCAGTGTTGAAACCCCGAACTAGCAGAAATCGCTTGCTTGAGGCTAGTCCAAATGGCGGAATCGATCACAGGTGTTGAGGGGGTAATCATTTGATCGTGCCAAAAATGAATGATTTTGTTGTGGCAAAATGTTAAATAACAACTTTGGTCACAATCTTAATTGTAGCCTAATTTATTCGACTGTCCAGTTGTCTATTTGACCAATCGAAAAATAGATACATCTGGCTGAGTGACAAGAAAACTTATTGATCGCGATCGAAAAACTGTAAATCTCAGGTTAACATGAGGTTGTATCCCAAAGATCGATCGCCGACATAGCTCGAACAAGCTGCTAGAGCTAGTCAGAACTGTTACAAAACAGTTTCAAATCGAACAGTCTGACGATCGAAAACATTCAACAGTGTTTTCACTGTTGAACGCATATCTATCGCTGCAAATTCTGTATCGTATGTACCTAATTTTAAGTATCGATCGCAATTATTATTTACTGGTGTCAAGAGCCTAAAGAGGAAAAAAGCTGTGAGTGGAAACGAATCCCGAATTCAAGCAATTTATCAAATCACTAACCGTGAGCCAATGCCGCCCAAAGCTTCCAAACGATTGGAAGATCTGTGGGCATGTGATGTCTTCACCTTGAGCAAGATGCAGGAAAGTCTGCCCAAGGATGTATTTAAATCTGTCAAGAAGACAATCCAAACTGGCGAACCACTAAATATTTCCATCGCTGATTCCGTCGCTGTGGCAATGAAAGATTGGGCTATTTCCAAAGGCGCACTCTACTATGCCCACGTATTCTATCCGCTGACCAATGCCACTGCTGAAAAGCATGATGGGTTTGTCTCAGTTCAAAGTGACGGCTCGGTGATCTCCGAGTTTGCAGGTAAGCTACTCGTGCAGGGTGAACCCGATGGTTCCTCATTCCCGAATGGTGGCATCCGCTCTACTTTTGAGGCGCGTGGCTACACTGCTTGGGATGTAACCAGTCCCGCCTTTATTATGGAGACCGATAATGGTTCCACACTCTGCATTCCGACTGCGTTTGTATCCTGGACAGGGGAAGCGCTAGATAAGAAAACACCCCTATTGCGTTCCAATGCCGCAATGAACAAGGCTGCAACCCGTGTCTTAAAGATTTTAGGCAACACCAATATTGCACCAGTCAACTCCAGCTGCGGCGCAGAGCAAGAGTACTTCCTGGTAGACAGTAATTTTGCCAATAGTCGCCCCGACTTATTACTAGCAGGTAGAACCCTATTTGGTAAACCACCAGCCAAAGGTCAACAGTTTGACGATCACTACTTCGGGGCGATTCCAGAGCGGGTACAGGTCTACATGCAAGACGTAGAAGAAAGACTATATCGACTCGGCATTCCTGCCAAAACTCGTCACAATGAAGTTGCCCCTGGTCAGTTTGAAATCGCGCCCTTCCATGAAGCCGCAAACGTCGCAACCGATCATCAGCAGCTGATCATGACCATCCTCAAAACTACTGCCAAAAAGCATGGTTTTATGTGTCTGCTGCACGAGAAGCCTTTTGCGGGAATTAATGGTTCTGGTAAACATGTCAACTGGTCAGTCGGCAACTCCACCCAGGGTAACTTACTAGATCCCGGTGACAATCCTCACTCGAATGCTCAATTCTTAGTCTTCTGTGGCGCGGTAATTCGCGGAGTCCACAAATATGGGCCACTATTACGCGCCGTAATTGCTACCGCCAGCAACGATCACCGCTTAGGTGCAAACGAAGCACCCCCAGCGATCATGTCAGTTTATCTGGGTTCCCAGCTCCAAGACGTATTCGACCAAATCAAACAGGGTGCGTTGAAAGGATCTACCTCCAAAGGGATGATGAATATTGGTGTAGATACCTTGCCACAATTGCCAAAAGATGCTGGCGATCGCAACCGCACTTCTCCTTTTGCTTTTACAGGCAATCGGTTCGAGTTTCGGGCAGTTGGTTCGGGACAATCAGTTGCTGGCCCATTAGTGGCAATGAATACGATTCTGGCTGATTCTCTCGTCTGGATGGCTGACAGGTTAGAAGGTGAGATTGCTAAGGGTACCCAACTAAACACCGCGATTGAAACTGTCCTCAAAGAAGTTATCGATCAGCATGGCGCAGTGGTATTCAATGGCAATGGCTATTCTGAAGAGTGGCACAAAATGGCGGTTGAAGAGCGCGGTTTACGCAACCTGCGGACGACACCAGATGCTCTGCCTGTATTGAATGAGCCAGAAATCGTCAGCCTCTTTGACGGGATGGGAATTCTGTCGCCAGTTGAACTAGCTAGTCGGTACGAAACCTATGCCGAACAGTATATTCTGTCGATCGAAGTTGAAGCTAAACTAGTAATTAGTATCGCTAAAACTCTCCTCTATCCAGCCGCAACTCGCTATCTCACCGATTTAGCAACCACCATCGCCGGACTCAAAGAAATCGGTGTCGATTTTGATGCCGAAAGCGCTCAAATTGTGGCTGGTTTGACTAAATCAATGATGGATTCAGTTAGCAAATTAGCATCCGCATTAAGCAGTCATGATTTTGACTCGACTGAAGCGCACATGCAATATTTGGTGAAAACCGTTCGTCCATTGATGGACGAGGTACGGAAATATGCTGATGGACTCGAAGCTGAAGTAGCAGACGATTTATGGCCATTACCTACCTATCAAGAAATGTTGTTTATTAAATAACATTTGATTGATTATAAAAAAGACCGTTCAAATCGAACGGTCTTTTTTGTCATCAATTCTCGTTCTAAAATCACGAACTAACCCTGTTCTAAACGGTTGATGCGATTTTCTTGGTCTTGTTGGCGAGCGTCCAACCTAACGACAACTTGAGTCAGAATTTCGATCGAGTCTACGATTCTTGCTGTAGTCCCCTCTAGTCGTTCGACAGTTGCTTCTAGTCGTTCGACAGTTGCTTCCATTCGGTGACGAAATTCCGTTGATTCATTTGCCCAAGCTTCTATTGCTCTAGAATTGGAATCAACTATTTTACGAGTCTCTTCTAACCCTGCTTCGATTCGATCTAGTCTGTCTGACATTTGTTTCCTCCCGTTTAAGTAGTTTACTTTACTTTTTTATAATAATTGCTTTACATTTAATCGTCAAGTCTTTTTAATTATCAGCTTGAGAAGCTGACGATCAATCTCTGCTAGACGATCGAGAAATTCACCCATCGCTGCGCCATCACCGTGCTGAAAACCGCATTCCATCGCAGCTTGTTTGAGAGATTCGGCTGTTTCAGGTTTGATTCTAAAGCTGTGCATTACGGTCGGTTCTTTCTTTGGTCTGCCCATGTTGCGCTCTTAGACTACTTCTAAAGTGTAAAGCAAAAAAAATGAATCTTCAAGCAAACAGCCGCTCGTTGTACTCTATTTATTTCCGGTGCAATTATGGTCTCGATCTTTTTCTAAAGCAGCGCAGTTAATAAAATCAGGTCGGGCAGATTGATTTATAGCTAATACATCCTTAATTTCTAGCCATGCTTCCGATTCGATCGATCCGATCATACTATCCAATCGATCGCGATATTGATACAAGGATTTTAGCACTGCATCCCGATTATATTCTGCCATCATCATTCCCATTTCAGGATTACCAGCACCTACTCGACTGGTATCTTTAAAACCCGTGCTAGCAAATTTTTTAGCAAAGTCCAGAATTATCGGATCGGTTTCATGTAGACAAGCACTAATCAAACTCGCACTAACCATCATCGGTAAATGCGAAATCCATGCCACAGCAAGATCGTGTTGGGCAGGAGTGGCATAGTGAATAATAGAGTCGATCGATCGAATCAACTCAGCTACTGTTTCTAGAGCTACAGGCACGGTTTGAGGTGTAGGAGTCAAAACATAAGGTCGATCGGCAAATAGACCCTTCTCAAAGGCAGCAATCCCACTCTCAGAGTTCCCTGCCATCGGATGTCCCCCCACAAAATTCGGCCACAATTTAGTTGCTCGATCGACAATTGCTCCTTTGACAGATCCAGCATCAGTAATAATCGTATCGGGATAGAGATGGGGAATTAATAATTCAGTTGTCGGAATGATTGCGGCAATCGGCGTACAAATAAAAATAATTTCAGTATCTTTTAAACTCGCTAAATCACAACTAGCTCGATCGCAAATCCCTTCCCGTTCAGCAGTTTCGCACGTAACTTGTTGACGACTAACTCCAATCACCTGATGCCCCAACTGGCGAAAATCCCAGCCCAGAGATGCCCCAATTAATCCAATTCCAACAATCCCGATCTTCACTTTTATCTGCTACTTATGATTAACTTTGTCCCATCCATTTATCATCCCCAACCTCCAAATCCTAATTTGGCATCATCGCCACCTTAATTACTCGCCGATTTTTCATATCCTCGAAAGTTTGAGCTAAATCCTTCAAAGGACGACAATCGCTAATTAGTAGTTCAAATGGGATTTGCTTACTCGCTAGCATTGCTAGCGCCGCTCTGACGTACTGGGGAGTATTATGAAAGACCCCTTTGAGTGTCAGTTCGCTGTAGTGCAGCCTGTCAGTATTAACACTAATCGTCGTATCCTTGGGGCAACCACCGAATAGATTGATTGTCGCACCTGGACGACCACAAGCGATCGCCGTTTCCCAGACGCTCGGTACCCCCGTTGCTTCAATGATGATATCTGCACCCCAACCTTGGGTTAAATCCTTCACAGTGGCAGGAATATCTGTCTGATGGTAATTCCAAGTTCGAGCAGCTCCCAATTGCTCCCCCACCGCCAAACGGGAATCGTTGCCGCCAAATAGCCAGACAGACTGACATTGACTCGCCATTACTGCCACAAACATCAATCCGATCGCGCCGTCGCCAATCACGACTACTCTAGAATCGGGGGTAAAACCGCTCCGTGCTACTCCGTGGAGGACACATGCCAATGGTTCAGTCATTGAAGCTAGTTCAAAAGCTAAGTCTGCGGGAATTGGCAGTAGATTATGCTTGACGATCGGAGCCGGAATACTGAGATACTGAGCGAAAGTACCATTATTCCAAGTTAAATTGGCACAAAGCGAATATTCTTGACATTGACAAAAGAAGCAATTCAGGCATGGTGCTGAATTATTCGCTACTACTCGATCGCCAATTTGCCAATCTGTGACACCCTTTCCCAGTGCAATAATTTTTCCAGCGCCTTCATGTCCGAATCTGGTTGGTGGTTTGAGCATTTTAGCGTGTCCGCCCCGCCGCCACACCTTGAGATCTGTCCCACAAGTGGTTGCGGCGACGACTTCGATTACGACTTCGCCCTCATCAGCTAAAGGGGAATCGAGGGTTTCAAGCCGAAGATCTTCTTGACCATAAAGGAGGGCTGCTAGCACAAGATTACCAGTTAATATAGTTGCTCGGACGCTAATCCAGTATAGGAAACTTTGCGATCGAAAATCTAGCATAATTGACTTTTTTCGCTAGAGATAACAAGATATAATATGGTGCTCTAGATTGCAAACTTTCTTTAGTAGAGCCTTTTCACCCTAACCTCGGACTAATGATCACCTAACGCTAGGCTATTGCAAGGCAAAAGCTCCGCTGCCGCCAACGATCAAGACTGCATACTATGCACAAATTAAGCGTTGGCAAAGCCTACCGTCAGGTAATCATCAAGCACAATTTCTCACTGGATATAATTCTCATGACCGACAGAAAAGTAGAAGATCCTAAATTAGTAATAGTTTATTTTGCTAATGGTACCGTCCAGTGGGTAAAGTCCGGCAGCACCAATCAATGGGCTAGGGACGGCGGGAGAGTAAATAAATTTTTTGAAAGTAGGGTTTATCATACATCAGCTGGCGATAAAATTAAGATTAAGCAGCATTTTAAACTCTTGAATACAGTTTTCATGGATGTGGGAACTGGTGCATTTTTAGATACTGTACGCGAAGATTTATTAGGTCTAGCAGCCGATCCTAATGACCCAGTTCAGCACTCTAAATGGTGGGATGTCGATTGGTCTTGTCCAATCGTCTTTGAGCCAAAACCAGAGCGAAAGCCGATTAAAAGTCCTGTGATTAAGAGTAGTATTTAGTTCTCCCCTAAATAGATCTTTGCAACTTCTAGTGCCATATTTTGAGCTGAAAATTTTGGGTCAATTGCAGTACCATGATGAGTAGAGAGCTGTTCAATTGTCACTCGATCTGTGACTACTAGATTCATTATCCTAGCAAGTTTATCTATATCTCTAGGCTGCACTAAATATCCATTGACTCCATCTGTGATAATTTCTGGAATGCCGTCTACATCAGAAGCAATACATGGTTTATTCAGCGCTAGTGCTTCAAGCAAGGCAATTGGTTGTCCTTCCCAAAGTGAGGGCATAATAAAAACATCGATCGCCGATAGGAACTCTTTGACATCAGAACGCGCACCTAAAAATGAGACGCGATCGCTAATTTCGAGTTTATTCGCTAGTGTTATTAACTCGTCACGTAACTCTCCATCACCTACAATTAGCAAGCGAGCTGGATTCGTTACTTTAGCAAAAGCTTCTAACAAATATTTATGTCCTTTTTGTTCATGCAGTCTACCAATATTTCCAAATATGAATTCTGTCGGGGTTAAGCCGAAGATCCGTCGTACATTTTCTCGACAAACTGGATTTATGAAAAAATCGATTTCGATACCATTATAAACAATTGATGTTTGGTTTGGTATGGCGACTCCAGCAGAGATTGCTTTCTCGTAATCCGATCGACAAACACAAATTATCCGATCAGTGTAGGAGAGTATAACTCGATCAATTAGTTTAAAAATTTCACTCTTAACTTGTTGCTTGATGGCTTTAATCTTATTATTTGCTGAGATATTGAGGTAGTGTAGTCCATGATAAGTATGAACAACTACGGGGTGCTGCTTTAAACTGATCGATCCCAATCTCCCCCAGAAGCCTGCTGTCCCACCATGAGTATGTATGATGTCAAACTCTTGAGATCTCAAAATCTGTCGAATATTCTGAAAATATTTCCATTTTAAGTTATTTGAGATCGAAATCTGATGAACAACAATATCCAGCTTGTGAGCCTCTTCAACTAGCCATCCGTCTAGCTCTGTGGCAATTTCAACTGCAAATTTATCTCCTTGTAAGTACTTAGCTAGTAGAAGTACGTGCATTTGCCCCCCGCCAATACTTGCATCATCGATTATCAGTAGTAAACGAATTTTTTGCATAATTGTTGCTAGCTAATAATTGCTAATATAACTACCACGTCTTACCTAACTTATTAACTAGTCCATGATATGTTCCAAGTATACAAGCATATACCTTTTCTAACTTACTATCACTTTCAAACAGTATAATCGCCAATATCTTGAGGAGCGTAGTTTTTATTCTGTGAAAAAAAGCTGTCACTTTGTAAAAGCCATTAGCATAATTTAATACTAAATATGTTGTGTTTCGACAGCTGTAGTAGTAGCGCAGAGATGAACATGACTGGAATACCCAACTAAAGTTTAAAATACTGATATTAATTGGAATTCCATAGTTATGTTCTAGTTTAGCTTTCGTGACGACAAAATTCCTAAACCCTTTTTTCTTAAATGTTAAGCCATAATCGAAATCTATTCCATCTATAAAGAGATCAGAAACAGGTAAGTCAATTAATCTTGCAGCAGCTAAATTAATTAAAGAACCAGATGTTATAGGTGCATCGCATTCATAAATATTCTCAAATTTATTATGTTTATGATGAACAAACTTGTCATTCTTAAAGTTAACACCTCCAATAACTAACTGGCTTCTGCTATCAAAAGCGATCGGAGCTATGATTCCGACTCGATACTTTTTTGCTATTAAGCTATAGTATTCTTCCAGAAGGTCTGCAAGACAATCGATATTTGGAACACTATCCTGATCGAAAGCCCATAAAAAGTCATAGTTTTCTCTAAGTCCCCGTTCTAATGCAAGTGTTAGTCCTCTACTGATGCCTACATTAGAAGGAAAATGGTAAATTAACGTTGATGAGCTATCAGAATCACCCAAGAGTTGTTGGGCAGAATTATCTACGATCAATATTCGATCGACTGATACTGTCTGTAGTTTGATCGCCTCTAAGCATTTTAGAGAAGCTGCTTTATCTTCGTAGACAGTAATATAAGCTAAAATCTTTCTCCCATTAAAATTATTCACTTGAGCCTACTTTTAATAAATGATTTAAGTGGAAGAGGGATGATTTTTTTGGCTTTTCTAAAATTGTTAATTATTGCTAATTCTAGCTTTGACAATCGTTCTGGCGACAGGAGCTGGCGTAAAGACTGAATCCTATCCCCGTTGACATGAAACATTTTTGGTTGTAGCGATAAACTTCTGTAAAAAATGTCTAGCTTATTAATAGAGTCATCCCATCTCATTGAGCTGGCTGTTGTCATGCCATTTTTTTGAAGTCTCTCGTATAAGTTACTATCATTAATCAATCGTTTTAATGCTTGATGGGCTAAGTTAATGTCTCCATCGGGTATAACCAAAGCATTATAATCATCTTCTATGTATTCATCATATCCAGTTACATCACTAACAACACAAACGCCACCACAAGCCATCATCTCTAACGGTGGTCCAAAAAAGCCTTCTACACTGCTAAGTTTAACTAAAATATCACAACTCGAATAAATATATTTCATCTTACTAAAGTCAACTTTATGAAAAAATCTATCTATCTTCCAGTCTGAAGGAGGTTTCCCGTCATTAGAAACACACCAAATTTCACAGCCTAATCCTTGGCTTGCTTCAATTGCTTCTTTAACTCTTTTGAATGGAGAGTTTATTGGCCCTTCTACTAATATTCTTAACTTGTTCTTTTGTTTTACTGCGATCGGTTCATCAGGATGAATTATCTGTGGATCAAGCGCATTTGGAAT
>JANNDQ010000172.1:0-3495 GCA_031387965.1 Chamaesiphon sp. OTE_75_metabat_567 | reverse complement strand
GGTACTGCTATGAAGCCCAGACTTTCTGTTTTTCGCTCAAATACTGGAATCTATGCTCAAGTTATTGATGATGTAAATGGTAGCGTATTAGCTGCAGCATCTTCAAGAGGGTTAGGTCTAAAGAACGGAAATGCAGAAAATGCAAAACAGGTTGGAACCAAACTAGCAGAGATAGCTTCTGCCGCAGGCGTTTCAACAGTAGTTTTTGATCGTAATGGCTATTTGTACCACGGTCGTGTGAAAGCAGTAGCTGACGGAGCAAGAGAGGGAGGACTTAAATTTTAATTTACAAGATTTGCTGAAAGTAATTTTCACCATATCTTAGATTCACAAATTTTCAAATTAGATATAAAAATGTCTCAATTACAAGCAAAACCTTTGAAATCAAACGAAGGTGATTTGAAGGAAAGAGTAGTGGCTATCAATCGTGTAGCCAAAGTTGTAAAGGGAGGTCGTCGTTTCAGCTTTTCAGCTATCGTGGTAGTTGGAGACGGTAAAGGTGTAGTTGGTTATGGTTTAGGTAAAGCTAATGAAGTAACGGATGCCATTGCCAAGGGGATTGAAGATGCAAAGAAAAATCTTTTTCAAGTAGCATTGCTTAAAGCATCAGTTCCTCACGAACAAATAGGTAAGTTTTCGGGAGGATTTATCTTGTTGAAGCCTGCAGCACCTGGTACTGGTGTAATCGCTGGTGGTGCAATGCGTGCGGTATTGGAAGCCGCAGGGGTACACGATGTTTTGGCAAAATCAAAAGGTTCTTCAAATCCTCACAACGTGGTGAAAGCTACGATTGATGCACTTGTCAAAATGAGAAATCCTCATACAGTTGCATTTCAAAGAGGAGTATCATTAGCAAAAGTATTTAATGGATAATTTTAGTTTTAAGCATCTTTCAAAGGATGTTTTGACTACTGACTAATAAAAATTATGTCACAGGTAAAAATTACACAAGTAAGAAGTACAATCAAACGTCCAGCAGTTCAGAAAAGAACTATGCAAGCATTAGGATTAGGGAAAATAAACAGGAGCGTGATTAAAGAATTAAATCCTGCTATTCAAGGAATGATTCGTGCGGTTCAACACATGATTGTAGTTGAAAACATTTAAGAATATCTGAATAGGTATTCTTGCGAGTTACTTCATTCAGAAGTAGCGTTTAGCTAACATTTTAATTTTATCATAATGAATTTACATTCGTTAAAGCCTGCTAAAGGTTCAACAAAAACAAGAAAAAGAGTAGGTCGTGGTGAAGGTTCGGGCTTAGGTGGTACTTCAGCTCGTGGTAATAAAGGAGCCCAATCACGTTCGGGTTATTCACGTAAGAGTGGTTTTGAAGGTGGTCAAATGCCTTTGCAACGTCGTGTACCAAAATTTGGCTTCAAGAATGTTAATCGAATCGAATATAAGGCTATCAATCTTGACAGTTTACAAGTTCTTGCAGAAACCTTGAAGATATCTGTTATTAATCACGAGGTTCTTTACACAAACGGAATGATTGCTAAAAAAGATTTAGTTAAAGTGTTGAATCGTGGAGAAATTACAATCGCTATAGAGATACACGCAAATGGGTTCTCTGCGTCTGCAAAGAGTGCGATAGAGACAGCAGGAGGCAAAGCGTTGATTCCACCTCGTCGTGTTGCAGCAGTTGCAGAATAAATATCGTAACAAATTGCAGAGAATTTGAGTGAAATAAATAAAATAAAGATAGATAGCAGAAAAAATTAAGTAATCTAAATTATTTTTGGCAACAGATTTGCAAATAATTAATAAGCTAATAGCTTTTAAATTATTTTTAACGATTACTTAACCAGATAGCATGAACAAGTTAATTACAACTATCAAAAACATTTTTTCAATAGAGGAACTGAGAGGTCGTATTCTCAACACTCTGTTGTTTATCACTTTTTTCCGTTTAGGGTCTCATATAATATTACCTGGTCTTGATGCCAATGTGATTTTAGAAAAAGCTCAAAATAGTGGAAATGGGGGTCTTTTAGGGCTTTTGAATATGTTTTCGGGTGGGGCATTCAATAATGCATCAATTTTTGCACTGGGCATTATGCCCTACATATCTGCTTCTATTGCTATTCAGTTATTGACGATTGCACTGCCTTATTTTCAGAAAATGCAGAAAGATGGTGATTCAGGAAGAAAGAAACTAAATCAAATAACCAGAATACTCACAATATTTGTTACTGCAGCACAGGCAATTACTTACTTGCAAGTTACCATCCCAACGGAAGCAATTTTAGTGAATGCGGCTTGGTTCAGAATTTACGGAGTACTCATTTTAGTAGCTGGTACAATGTTTTGTATGTGGTTGGGTGAAAAAATTACCGACAAAGGAATTGGAAACGGTATATCAATGTTAATTATGATTGGTATTGTTTCAAGATTCCCAAGTGCTATTGTCCAAGAAGCTACATCAAGAGGTATGTCTGGTTCTTTGTTATTTGTGGCAGAAATTGTTGGTTTGTTCTTCGTAGTGATGGGTGCGGTAATGGTAACTCAAGCTGTTCGTAGAATTCCAGTACAATACGCAAAGCAGATAGTAGGGAGTCGAGTTTCAACAAGCGGAGAGAGACAATATTTGCCTTTAAAGTTGAATGCTTCTGGAGTAATGCCTATCATTTTTGCTCAAGCACTGATGTTTATTCCAGGATTAGTAGCACAGTCTTTGTCTGAGAAAAGTGAAACTGCTCGTTCGATTTCTATTGCTTTTGGAGATTTTACAACTTGGCAATATAATTTACTTTTTGCTACTTTAATCATCGTATTCACATTTTTTTACACAGCAATTTCAATTAATCCTGACCAAATTTCTAATGATATGAAGCGTGGAGGTGGGTTTATACCAGGAATAAAGCCAGGGGAATCTACAACTAATTTCATAGCCGAAATACTGGATAGGATTACGTTACCTGGTGCTGTTATGTTGGCAATCATTGCAATTTTACCAGCAATAGCGAGTTTATTTGGAGTAACAAGAAGTTTTGCTTCGTTCTTCGGAGGAACATCTTTATTGATATTGGTTGGAGTTGTGTTAGATACATTACAACAAATTGAAAGTTATTTGTTGATGCGTAAGTACGAAGGTTTAATGCAATCAGGAAGAGTAAAAGGAAGAAATGAGGCAGTTGCACAATAGGTAATGATATATTTAAAGACAGAGCAAGAGTTAGAAATAATTCGAACGAATGGAGTTATTCTTGGTAAGACTCACGCAGAAGTTGCAAAGATGATTAAGCCTGGTGTGACACTAAGATTTTAGATAAAACTGCATACGAATTCATTAAAGATAACAATGGTCATCCTTCTTTTTTGAACTACCCAGGGAGTAATGGTAAATTTCCAGCATCCCTCTGTATTTCAGTAAATGATGTAGTAGTACACGGCTTACCCAGTAATTACGAAATCAAGGATGGAGATATTATTTCTATTGATTGCGGAGTTCATAAAGACAATTTTCACGCAGACAGTGCTTACACTTATGGT
>JANNDQ010000283.1:0-1766 GCA_031387965.1 Chamaesiphon sp. OTE_75_metabat_567 | reverse complement strand
AAATTATTGTAACTTTGATCTGGCTTTTAGATGAAGTTGCCTAGTTCTTCGCTGCTGCTGATGTCGTGCCAGCGATTTTCTTAGTGAAGACATTACGCGATCGAGGTGGGTAAGTTGCTATGATTGCTTTAGCTTTTTGGAGACTGTACGTAATGGCTGAACAAGTAATCATTAATCTTCCTGATCGGCTAGCAAAGCAGGTTCACGAAGTCGCGGCGTTGACGCAGCGGAAATTGGAGGATGTTCTGATCGAGTGGCTTAATCGGGGTAGCCTAGACGAAGTTGCGATCAAAGATTTGTCTGATGAACAGATTTTGTTGTTGTGCGATTTACAAATGTCTGAGCCAGAACAGAATCAGATGAGTTTGCTGTTGGAGAAGCAGCGGGAAAGCAGATTAGAGCAAGGTGAATTAGAGCAGTTGGATGGACTGTTGCAGGTATATCGGCGGGGAATGGTCAGGAAAGCAGAAGCCTTAAAAGTTGCTGTGGGAAGAGGTTTACGCGCTAGATTAGGATAATGGTGATGTCGCATCATCAATTCTGGTCAAAGCTGCGATCAAAAAGTTTTTGGGGCTTCATGGGGGCAGATGGTTTGTATCACCACCAATATTATTAAATTAAAGTTATCCTAGATCAAGTGTTTTTGTCTCAAAGCTAGCATGTCTGAGAAAATTTATACCTGGAAAAGATTTTGGTGTTCTCGTACTGCTCAGATTAATCCTGGCGATCGAGGCTATTTATGCGATCCAGAATCAGAGTATGGTCATTTACTTAATCCTGAACTGGTTGGATTAGAGGCGATCGCCGATGTGCCTTGTCTCATTTTGCTAGGAGAGCCAGGTATTGGAAAATCTCGGGAGATGGAGAATCTAGCCAAGTACACAAGAGAAACTATCGAGCCATCTCACCAGCTCTTAGAATTAAATCTTCGATCGTGTAATAGCTTAGCAATAGACCTTCTTCAAGACCCAGACTTTACTAACTGGACTAATGGCGAACACCGGCTTTATCTATTTTTAGATAGTTTAGATGAGGGGATGCTGACAGTCATAAATTTAGCAACGCAATTGGTCGATGAGTTTAGCAAGAGTAAATATAGTGATAAGCTCGATCGTCTCTATATTCGGATTGCTTGTCGAACTGCTGTTATTCCTCAGCTTTTAGAAGAAGGGGTGAAAAAACTGTGGGAGGAAAATTCAGCAACTTTTGAATTAGCTCCACTTCGTTATGTGGATGTGGGAAATGCTGCTTCAGCAAATGGTCTTGATCCTGAGAATTTCTTATCTACAGTTTGGGATAAAACACTTGTTCCTTTGGCTATAAAGCCACTAACCTTGGTTTTTTTGCTCAATATCTACAAACGTAATAATGGTCAATTCCCCTCAGATCAAACACTGTCTAATCTTTACTTAGATGGTTGTAGGTTGTTGTGCGAAGAAAATAACCTCAGTCGCAAAGGTGCAAATCAAAGAGGAATGCTGGAGCCTGACGAACGACTGATTATAGCAGCACGAATTGCGGCTATTACAGTTTTTGCTAATCGATTTGCAATTTGGACTGGACGTGATCATGGTGAAGTGCCAACAGAAGATGTTTTATTGAGACAGCTAATTTTAGGAAATGAGTTATAGCGATCCTAAATCAGAAATCGATTTGTGGTACAATAATATTTATTGATTAAACATAAAGGTGTAGGTAATGTATAACTTCTTGCTAGATCAAAAAGTAAAAAGTGAGGAGATCTCCAGTTTAGAATCATTCATCAA
>JANNDQ010000162.1:0-4283 GCA_031387965.1 Chamaesiphon sp. OTE_75_metabat_567 | reverse complement strand
TAACTAATGTGGGGATAGTAATCTGTGCGCTGGCGAATCGTCTCAATATCAACTCGCTGAACATCCCGATTGTAAACGGTGACATATCCTTGGGCGTAGGGATTTTGTAAGCCGCCAGCATTAAAACCGAAGTTATTGAGATTGACGCTGACAGGAACACTTCCGCCTTCTCCGCCACCACTATTGACAATGCGCGGCTCGCGGAGGGTAATGTAACGATAATCCTTGATAAATTCTCGCTCAACGACAGGCGATAAACCCACCCACAGTGCCTGATGACTGGCTCCTGGCGGAACTTTGGGATCAGCCCCCCTACTGATGGCATAGCCCGTTCCGGTTTGGTAGACGGTGAGGCTATTGTCAGGAATCCGCACAGCATTGGCAGCACGATAGAGGTTGGGATTGACAACAATCCGCGCTCCTGGTTCACCTGGGGCAATACTCGGCTGCACTCCTGGCAGGATTTGCCCGATCCCATTTACGGCTAAGTTTAACAGTTGATTGCGATCGCCGTTAATGTAGTTTAGCGATCGAATTGTCCTGCCCAATGTGGATTCTTTGCCATTTGTCGCAAAATCCTGGTTCATCCGGGTGTAATTAACTGCTATGCCTGTATTGATAGTTTCCTTTCGCTCTCCAGTCAAAACTGTCGGCGTACCCGGTGGTGGGCTAACTAACCCGACAGCCGGAAGATACAAGTCAATCCCATAATTTTCGCCATTAGCACCGCCCTGAAATCCTGGCTCCCTAATTGCCGCGACAGATGCGGGTGAGATCACATCACCAAATTGAGACGTAATGTTTGCGCCCGTCGGCTGGAGTTTACCCTGATCGATCACGCTATCATCAATCTTGATCCCTGGCAAATAAGTACATATTCGCCCCGAACCGTCCAGACAGTCTGCATCTAAACTAATTTGCTGGCGAAATCCCAGCAAGGTTTGGGGTTGGAAAATGGAGACAGTAGTATCTTGATTTTGAGTAACAGTCCGCACGCCCCCAAGTTCAATTTGGCTATTTACCCGCACTACCCGATCTTTCGTGACGCTCTGAACGTGCTTGGCACCAATCAGCTTATAGATATCAAAGTTGAGATCGCTTGTGCGAAAATTACCCGACTCGTAGCCAGTAGTTACGACTGTGGTGGTAAAGTGGGAAACTTTATTACCATTGAGGACAAATTGGGTGGAAAATGGATCGACTAATTGGGGGTCTAAAACTTTTGGTGCGATGATAAATCGCGGATCTATTGCCGCTGCTGACTGGGGCGGAATTGGTGTATTGACTGATGGTACCGCAGGTGTATTATTAGGTGCAATCAGTAGTTCCGGTGTGAGGACAGAATTGAGCGGCACAATTTGGGTAAATTGCGGCAATAAGGAGGGAATGATAATTGGCGGGATTTCTGTCGAAGTTGGGACAGTTACTTGCGCGATTTGTGGATGGATGGTGTTGCGACGATCTTTACTCTTGTGGCGATCTAGTTTTTGATTAGTACTAACCAAAAGTTGTGTTTGATCGACACTATCTCTAACTAACACACTTGGTGATGATATCTGGGCAACAGCACTATCACCAATAATTAGAACCCAACTAGCGTTGGCAAAGCCGATCTGAAGGATAATCGCCATCCCATAATAAGCTAGTTTAGATTTAGTCTTAAAGTCAGCAATTAATTGTAAATACATCATCGACGATCCTCTTACTCCAGTGGCGTTACCAACTGGCTGGGATAAAATACCCATCCCAAGTACGTTGATTCAGTCCCGATCTGGATCAAGCAATACTAGCGATGGGTAGATTGATTAAGTCAGTAGCAGTGGATTCGATTTAGTCTCTAAGAGGCAAATCGAACCAAAATCTCCTGACTATTTGATCATCGGAATATAAGATAAGCCAGCTGAAGATCCTGTGTAGTGATAACTGGTTCCAGTTTCGTTGCTACCATAGGTCTTAGATGTTTCGCCGCTCTTACTTACTTCCGCGCTGGCTTCTCCGCTGGCACTCAAGCTGACACTACCTTCTTTGCTACTAGCAGAGCTATGTGACTTGTGAGGTTTTTTGACGTTAGCATCAAATTCGATCTCAGCTTGGAGCTTATACTCACTGTCGTAGTCGTATTTAGACTTGTAAGTTTTATTACTGACATCGCTATAAGTTTCGTAAGTGAAACTCACAGGCTTGCTATAACCCTCTGCATGGGCATCGGTGCCAGAGTGACGCGCAGCAGACTCAGCTGTAGCACGAGTTTCACCTGTTGCCACAGCAGCAGAAAGTTCTTTGATTCCAGAACCTGTACCGTTAGCGTTTCCACCAGGAGTGATGGAGAAATTACCACTATTCGGGCCGCAGTTGCAGTCATTGAACTTGATTGATACCGCCGCAGCCGTAGAGCCAGTGGACGGGCCAGCATAAGCTGCAATTGGGAAGACTATAGACGCAACAGAAGTAGCTGCGATCGCTAGCGTTAGTTTAGATGAGAATCTCATAATTTTCACTCTTCCTTGTGTTGACTAAATAATGTATGATTGTTGCAACAAGTTTTATATGAAATCTAGCTCGTTAACTAAACGGCTCAAGAACAATGTCTGCTGAGTGTCAACTCTAGACCGTGTAATCGATCCAAGCGTTGACGAGTTTATTTATTAATCAACATCATCTAAACAGTGGCAAATACAGCTTGTAAAACTGCACTATCCATACTGTAACGACGTGGCTAAGCTCCGCTGGCTGAAAAATTAATGTAATTTATTAAAAGTTGTCAGTTGCGGTTTGAAAAGCTGACAGTGATTTAAAAATCCCTTGACAAGTTCCGAGTTTTGATTAATTATTTGTTTGACAAAAGATTTATTTATCAGCAAATAATCAACTTTTGTTTGAAGTCTTTAGCTAGGTTTCACTAACTTCATAATACGACTTAGGTAGCAGTTTAACAACACCTAATTAAATATTTACGTAATAAAGCTGATTGATCCCCATAATATTTAAGCTATTTAGCTGAGTTAAATATTGTATCTTCATGCGCTAGCAGCTTTCAATATCGACTAGTCAAGTTCTAAACAATTCAGCATTTTCAGCAAGGAAAAGGTTTTGGGAACAACTCACGAGGTAAGCATTTTAATTGTATTAATTATGATAATAGTTCGAGCGGAACTACTTAAATAATAAAGTCAAATTTCCCCTCACAACTTCCTCACATTCTCTTGATATGATTGTGCTATTTATTCTATTTTAAGAATCTTGAATGTAGAAAAGACTTCGAGAACGGAGTTTGTGAACTATCGGCATGATCGACAGTCTCCCCTAAGTGAGTCTAGTAGGGGCAATCCTATTTGAGTTTCTCACAGTAAAGTCAACTTGTAGGGGCGGTGCTGTCTTGTCGTTTTTTTATTAGGGGGTTCCCCCGAATAAAAACGCCGCTCGTGCCCGCCCTCTAGAGACTACGCTTCTCATTTAGGATTGCTATAGATTCAGGTCGGAGATCACTACGGTGATAGATAAGTGTACTGAGAAAGGCTGTGCTCATAGTTCTGCAACAACCGTTGAGCCTCCGAGATCGAGATCCGCTTGTCCAGCAAAGCTTGCTCAGCCTTTTGGCGAATGCTCTCAATCAAATCCTCAACATCATATTGCACATAACCAACGACTTCCTTCATCGTATCGCCCTTGACAACATGCTCGATTTTGTAGCCCTTGGGAGTCAGCTTGATGTGAACCGCATTGGTATCACCAAACAGATTGTGGAGATTACCCATGATTTCTTGATACGCACCACCGAGAAATAGCCCCAGATAGTAAGGCTTCTCTGGCTCTAACGGATGCAGTTCGAGGACATGCTTGACATCTTTGAGATCGATGAACTGGTCGATTTTGCCATCGCTATCGCAGGTGAGATCTGCGAGAATCCCCCGCTGAGTAGGCTCCTCATCCAAGCGGTGAATCGGCATGATCGGGAATAGCTGATCGATCGCCCAACTATCCGGTGCGGACTGGAACACAGACAGATTGATATAGTAGATCGATGCCATGATTTGTTCGAGTTCTTCCAAATCTTCGGGCATGTATTCCTCAAGCTTGGCGATGTCGAGGATTTTCTTACAGCAAGCCCAGTAGAGCTGTTCAGCGCGGGAGCGTTCGGTGATTGTGAGATAGCCAAATTTGAACCGACTCAAAGCTTCTTCTTTAAATTGGTTGGCATCGTAGAAAGCCTCCCGATAATTTTCAGGGTTGATGCTCTCGTATGTTTCCCACATGTTCCGAATGATTTGGTGTTCGGGTTGGGT
>JANNDQ010000158.1:0-3306 GCA_031387965.1 Chamaesiphon sp. OTE_75_metabat_567 | reverse complement strand
GTTTGCTAAAGATTTTAGTACCTCTGGCTGATCCTTCAGCTTTTGCCCGCTAGATAGTTGAGCTAAGTGATGAGCCTCGTCAATATAGAAAGCATCTGGACGGCGATTTTTTAATGCCGATTCTACCGCCAATCGCCACTGAGATTTAGAGTTACTTCTATTTACTGACTTATCATGATAAACAATCTTTTTGTCGATCAGTGGTTCATTAATTGCTTCAAGTAACCGGATGTAAAAATCTTTCCATTCAAACTGGCTGAGTTCTGGAGATTTAGATTCCACGCCAAAAATCGGAATCTTCCCTCGGTCTATTTCCAGATCTGCTAAGTTTCGCTCGATTATTTTTTGCTCCATGCGATATAGCAATGTGCTTTTCCCTACTCCTGTCGGGCCGACTACAAATATCAGCGAAGTACCAGGAGCCTTGTAAATAGCATCAAGGATATTCTGGTAGGCTTTGTTTAAATGGGGGTGTGCCATTGTATGACCAGTAAAATAATCGATCCGCTCTTGGATCGATCGATCTAAAAGTTCTTTCGGGAAACCTTGTAATTCGGCATCAGAATTTTCCATAGTCTTCAAAATCATCTTCGTCTTCATCCTCAATCACAATTAAATCGACTTTCTTCTGTTGTCGTTCATCCATAACCATTGTTCTAGGCATGACTTCAACAATTATTTCCGTTGCAGACTCAATACTTGCGACAATTACCCGATCTTCGCGAAAATTACTAGGTGCTAACTCTAACACCGTCCGGTTATCCATCGCTTTGAGCCTCTGCTTGAGTACTTCGCCCTCATATATTTCAGCAGACTTGAGATGATTTACCAATTCCGCCTCACTAATTTCTACCCTCTTACTGTGACCAAGTTTTCGTTGACGCAAATCTGCACTAATTATTTTCATTTCTTTCTCAGTTCTATTCTTGAGAAATGGATAATAATTAGACATACATTTATGCCAAGTATTTTTGATGTACGCATAAGCTATGCTGACATCGAAAGGATCGATTTTAACATTAACATTTTGACCTTCAATTTCTGGGTTGCAAAAAGCGTCACACCAATAATAAATAATATTGATTTTGATCCCGCTACCTCGTTGAACTTTGCGAGTATCACCGCTAGTCGGAGCCGGAAGTGTCATGAGCTTAAATGTCTCATCATAGTCAATTCTTACCATTTCTCTATGTCCACCAAGTGCAATACCTAGCTCGAAGGCTTCCCTTGGACTGTGAGTAAGACTAGCATGAGGACGGCGATCGTAAATTTCATATGTCCATATTTCCAGACTTTGATAGAGATCCTGGATCGTCCAAACTGCCTGATTTTTCGGATTGACTCGTTTAGTAACTTGACGAGATTTTTGGTAAATTTGAGTGTTACCTTGTAACTCGTGAATAAATTCAGTGTTGGTAGTTCCAAATACTCGCTCTACTGGACTACCATATCGTGGTTCTCCAGGTGGTCTGTATTTATGATTGCTGCCGTAACGAGCGATTAATTGCTTAAAATAAATACTCTCGAATTCACTACCATTATCCGTAATAATATTCTCTGGTAGGCGTTTGAATCGCTGGACACACGTTCGGATTACCATCATACAACTACGATAGCTTGGCTCCTCAAAGGATAGGTATATCGCTAAAATTCGCCGACTATAAGCGTCGATCATAAAAGTAGCCCAACCACGTCCTAATAAGATATCTCCATCGATCTCTGAGCTACTATTGCAAGTATCCATTGAAATGAGCGAACTCACTAATTCGATATCTAGGGGTGTGTGGTCAATATGTACATTTTCCCAAGGTCTTTCGCCATTTCTGGGCATTTCACCAGAACCATGAAATGGTTTCATTTTTTTTGCAACTCGACTACCTTCACGATCGGCAACCGACTTATAATTAGCTAGCCTTTCGATATGCAGCCGAAAAGTCTTTTCGGAAGGTGCAACAAATACAGGACTACGTTCCTTACAGGCTGTTTTGAACTCGCGGTACACAGCCGTAACTCTTCGATTTTTTGCATTGTAGTAGCGATCTGTAATAAATTCTTTCATGAATTCAACTAGCTGAGGATCTAGCTTTGGCAAATGTCCCTTATTCAAATGCTTTGGCAGCAGCCCTAAATAACCATTTCCTTTGCCATATAGCTGTTCTGCATCTAAGTAATCATCTCGCCAACGTCTGATCGATCTGCTAGTTTTGGTGATTGGTGGTGCATTATCAGTTAAATACGGCTTAATTGCATCGTACCTTTCGTTTGCTGTTTGACTATCTTGAGGACGAGCACGACTAAGCAGCGTTTGAACTTCCGTTACAGAAGGTGATTCCGGCAGAGAATCTAAACCTGAAAGATGACCTTGGAGGAAAAGATTATGAAATTCCTCGCGAGCTAGGGTAATGATTCTACCCTCAGTGTTCTTGAGATAAATATGTTCTGGACTATGATTGGTAATCTCCCAGTGCTGACCATCCCAGGACAAAGATTTACCTACCTCTATTACAAGGCGATTGATACCGTCAGTTGAATCTTTTGTTGCTGATAGAGCTAAAGACTTTTCCTCATAGGCTATAGCTAATTCTCGATGGTTGAAAATCCTGACTCGATCTGTTTCTGACAGAGGTTCTGTACTAAAGTTGATAAAAATTCTTTCCGCTGCAATTGCCAAGTTAATGCGATCTACTAAAATGGCACTGTCAAGATCGGGAGTGCTTGCTCGAATATTTTTGAGCAACTCTGCATAGGTTATCCCTGGCTGAGATCTAGCCAGAGAAATTATTTCGAGATCGATTGGTCGATCAAATAAGGGAAAAGGTTTCTTAAAATAGCTTTCTAACCAAGTCCAATTCCGCACTCGAATTTGGTTTAACTGTTCTGAACTAACAAACCGATAGTCTAAACTGTAACTTTTGGCATATTCTTCGCCTGGAGGACAACGCCAACTCCCATTAGCATCTTTGTTGTAACGATTAGGCTTATCTTTGGCTTCTTGAATTAGAGATTCTTCAAACTTGAATTCCTCCCAACCGACCCAGCTCATTGAGAGTATGAAAAAATCTGGAGTGTGCTGAGTGCGGACTTTTTTGCCACTCTTGCTCAGGTAATTTAATTCGATTGTTGAAGGTTGGTCATAGTATTCGATTACATCAGGATTATATTCTAGGCCATCAATAATATGTGCTAGTTCGCCCCGATGGGATTCAAACTGAATTGTGCGCCCCATTTTGTTGCTACTATAATTGCCTCGAAGATTACCTCGATTGCCTTGTACCGTGCGAACTGGTCCTGATGCCCTAATCTGGG
>JANNDQ010000136.1:0-2278 GCA_031387965.1 Chamaesiphon sp. OTE_75_metabat_567 | reverse complement strand
CCACCGATGCCGTTGCCACCGTTACCCCCAAATCCCCCGTTGCTGCCAAAGCCATCACGGGCGTTTATGCTGCTGTTGCTCCCGTCGATCCCAGTGCCGATACCGACAACGCCATAGCTGCAGCCAGTAGCACCGCCCCCTAGAGCTTGGTTATTATTCAGAGTCACATTATTTAATGAGACATCACCATCGTAAATAAACAATCCACCACCCATTCCCGCACCACCACCACCCATTCCCGCAAATATCTCTGAGCCACTTCTAATGTTCCCTTGCGCCAAACCATTGGTAATTGTCAGATCGTTAATCCCGACAGTGCCGGATAGGATAAATAATGGGCGGACATCACCAGCATCGACTGTTGCATTGCCATTGGCATCACCACTGAGCTTGTGGCTATTCCCGACAATACTGATATTGCTACTAATTAGCTGCTGCATCGCTCCGGTCAAGCGGACATCATTGTTGAGAACGATCGAGTCGTTGCTATCCAGGTTATTTGCCTGGAGGATGGCATAACTGAGGGTACCTAGGGTGTCGCCTTTGCCATTATCGGTGGTTTGGTTGACGTTGAAAGTAGCCATATAAATGTTGCTCCTGTGTATGTGAATTATTACAAACCTTAGATCTGTAGGTTGGGTTGAAGCCCGCGTTGGCGGAGCCTCTCCCCTAGGAGAAAACCCAACACACGCAACAATCAATTGTGGAAATGTTGGGTTTCATTCTTCAACCCAACCTTGTATATTGAGAAAAGTAGTAGACCGTCCCAACCTAGGTCATCAAAGACCGCTTCGTAGCATGGGTCACTACAACAATCTCCATGACAGAACTCGAACAGTCGCCAGGGTCAAAGCATTAGATTTAAAAGTATAAAGCAAGGAATCCGTATCGGGCAAGGATGAGTGAAATCGAGGAGATGAAACTAACATAAATACTTGAAAATAGTTGAGAACAACAAATGGAAAATCAATCTCAATGGGTGGGGATAGATGTCAGTAAAGCAACACTAGATGTTTATTTCAGACCAATGGGTAAAGCAGTAAAAGTCACTAATGACGAAGCAGGAATAACCGATTTAGTTAAGCAACTAAAAACAGTTGAAATAAACCTGATTATATTAGAAGCAACAGGAGGATTGGAAACAGAAGTCATCATTCAATTACAAACAGCACTGTTGCCAGTAGCAATGATTAATCCCCGACAGGGAAGAGACTTTGCCAAAGCAACGGGAAGGCTGGCTAAAACTGATGCAATCGATGCCCAAATCTTGGCACACTTCGGTGAAGCAATGAAACCACAAGTGCTAGCGATTGAATCAGAATCAGCACGTCAACTCAGTGAGTTGGTGAGTCGAAGACGACAATTAGTGGAGATCCAAACTGCTGAGAAGAACCGAAGTAACCGCGCTCGTGGCAAAGCTTTGACTAACATCGAAGCTCATCTTGAATATCTCAAACGTACTCTTGAAGAACTCAACCAAGAAATCGAACAATTGACTCAACTTAACCAAGAATGGGTCGCTAAAATTAATATAGTAAAAACTGTTCCTGGTATTGGTCAAGTTATTTCGACTACTTTAGTTTCTGATTTACCAGAACTTGGTCAATTAACTGCTAAACAAATATCTCGGTTGGTGGGTGTTGCTCCCATTAATCATGATAGTGGTCAACATCAAGGTAAACGACGAATTTCTGGTGGTCGTGCTCATGTCCGCTCGGTACTTTATATGGGTGCTGTTGTTGCCATGCGTCACAATCCAATTATTAAGGATTTTTACGTGCGATTGGTCGAACGTGGTAAATCTAAAAAACTCGCCTTAACTGCTTGTGTGCGGAAAATGTTAGTTATTTTAAATGCGATGGTTCGAGCCAATCAACCTTGGCAATCTCCCACTCCATTAATCCCTGTTACTACATAATTTCCTCCTCCTATTTTCGCCTTTTCTCTTGGCCATCGATCTCCATCTCCAGCTTTAAGCTAGTCATGTTTTTGGACTTTTGCTTGACTCGCCTACTTTGCCTTGCTCTTACTTTTTCTTCCATTTTTTGCCAATTATCTGGTTTTTAATCCCTAACCCCTTGACTTTTAATACAGTCGCTACAGATCTGGGGTAGGTATCGATGTGGGCTACCCACGCGGACAAATGTGTCCTGTCGCTTCGCGCCACCCCTCCTTGGAGGGGATTTTGGCTCTAGAGAATAGGTGCCGCAATCTTCCAGCTACTGTCCACCAATGGAGTGGAAGTCAGGCTCGAAGAAATCACATCAGCTCCATTCAT
>JANNDQ010000131.1:0-1670 GCA_031387965.1 Chamaesiphon sp. OTE_75_metabat_567 | reverse complement strand
CATCAGCCCTTCCGGGATGACCATTAAGATCGATCCGAGTAAATCTACCACGCATACTCTCCGCATCATCAATATTGAATCCGCTCCCGTCAAAGTCAAATTAACTGTTCATAACTGGGATACCGATGCCAAAAGTCAGGTGCAGGTAATCAACTCCAGCGAACAAAGTCTCGATCGATGGATGATTATCAACCCTTCAGAATTTACTATTCCTGGCAACAAAAGCCAAACTATTCGCTTCTCCATTCGCCCACGCATCCAACCCCAACCAGGTGAATATCGCGCCCTCATCACCGTCGAAGGTACATCTCTCGCCGATCCCAAAATTCCCGTCCAAGACAACGTAGCAGGCTCACAAATTGCCGCTGTAGGACAATTATCAATCGCAGTTTACGGTCATGTTGGCGAAGCCCAAAAGATCGGTATGCTCAACTCCGTTGTGGTTAATCCACAACCAAAACAAACTACTGTCAATTTCGATATTTCCAGTCAGGGCAATTCGCATATTAGATTAGTCGGACAATACGCAGTTTATCCAGCAGCAAAATATCCAGGTGATAGTGCGATTCCGACGATCGAGAATATTGGTCAACCAAATGTGAAATTACCCGCAAATGTAGCTGTCGCCGGATTATTGCCTAGCTCACCAGTTTTACCCAACACTCGTCGGACGATCGGACTAGAAATCAATCAGGCTCTACCACCAGGGAAATATGTCCTAACAGTCAATGGTAAACTCGGTGAAAAAAATGTCAAACAAGGCATTCCATTTACTATTCAAGCTGGGAATACTAGTAATAATAAATAATCTAAGTTAAGCGCGCACTGTCTGGCAATATAAACAATGAATTCCAGGATACAGAAAAAAGATTGGACACTATTGTCCGATAGTTATCAGGAAGTAATAACGGCTGAATTGATCGAGGTAATTGATGTGGAGGAAATTGGAGTCGATCTTATATCAACCTCCCAGAAAGACAAACAGGAAATCAGTAGATTTGCCTGTTTTCCCCCAGCACTCTTACTTTTGACGACTGCGCTAATCTGTGGATCGACATCTCTAGCAACAGCCGAGGATAATGGGAGTCAAGCTAATACTCAAATTCCAGAAATAGTTTTTCCAAATACCGATAAGCCGATCCCAACTGGCATCTTCTTTAGCGGCAAAGAAGTTGGAAATTTAGACATTATTCGCCAAAAAGATCAACTTTTACTGCCGTTGGAAGGATTTGCCAAACTATCAGACATCAAAATTGATAAAATTGGCAATAATACTAAGCTTAAAACACCAGTTGGGATTGTAGAATTATCACCCAAAGATATCCAAGATATTCAAGGGATCGAATATATTTCTGCTCAAACATTAGAGCAAAAACTTTACACTAAAATTGAGTTTAATCAATTAGACTTTGCTATTGTCGTCGATTTGCCGTGGCGCACGGGGCGAAAAGTAGCGATCGTTCCAGAAACTCTTACCCCAGAATTTACACCACCATCAAATAGTGTTTCGACACTCCGACAACAATTTGATAGCAATACCCGTATTGGTGGCAGTACCGATCTGCGGAGTTCGACATCATTAACGGGTCGATTCCTCGATAACGCTTGGCGACTACGTTTAGATACCAATTTTAACAACACTACCGAATTATCAGAGTACTTTCTTTACA
>JANNDQ010000119.1:0-2211 GCA_031387965.1 Chamaesiphon sp. OTE_75_metabat_567 | reverse complement strand
CGCGCTATCGTGACCTTAGAGATTGGTAATGAATCCAACAATACCGTGTCCAGTCAATACTTCTTGAATCAATAAAGCAACAAAACCAAGCATTGCCATCCGACCATTAAGCTTCTCAGCGTACTCAGTCCAGCCAGCTTGCGGCCCTTCGGTTGTGTACATCTTTGGCTCGATCGCGAAATTGTTTTCTCTGCCGTCGTTGTCGATGAAGGTTTTGGTTTGCATGATGGTTTCCTTAGCTGCTTGCGTTATAAACATTTCCTTATGTAAACTAATATAACAATATCGTTACAAAAAAGCAAGCATTCTTTACAAATTAGTTTCGAGCCACCTATTTATCCGCTCAAACCTGCTTGAAGATTCGATCGGTTTTTCAACAGCGCAACGGACAGTAGCCACAGAAGTAAGGTCAGGCAGTCGAGTTTATGACGTGCCAGGTTGGGAAGGTCAAGATTTTGTAGGTGTATTTCCAGCAAATCTGCCGATGAGTTCACGATGGAGTGAAGAGGGTGAATTTACCCACTGTTACCTAGATCAGACCTTTCTGACTCATGCAGCCCATGAATCTATTAATCCTGATCGGGTGGAAATAAAGCTCAAACTTCCACCGTTAACCGATCCATTGATTTGGCAAATTGGGATGGCTCTGAGATCCGTATTAGAACATCATCCCGACAATAGTCGCTTTTATGCAGAATCGATTCTCATATCAAATAACCTTGTAGATCGAACGATATCATATTGCAGAGGTACAGCCCACTATCTCTAACGATCTGCTAATATTGGTGGATGATGCTATCGCAAATGTTCAAAATCGCATTCCTGCGTTAGAGCGGAGTCTAGAAGAAATTAAACTAGATTGGAGATTGAAATGAGTTTTATCCCTACTATCCCAGATCCAAAAAAGATTAAGCAGACTTTAGCTAAAGCACATCGAAATTGTCAGGAAATGGAGTTGGCAGGTATTCAACTGGAAGAAGTGATTGCTAAACTCGATTCTCATTCTGAATCGATTTTGCAGATGCTAAGTTAGTTTAGGAATTCAGAATATATCCTCTAGATCGCGATAACCACTTATTACTCTAGCAATGTTAATTCCATCTGCGCTACGATAGTAAAAAACAATATAGTCATCAACGACAAATCCTCGCAAGGTTGGAGCTAACTTTGGATAAGTTTTTCCCATGTTGGGGAAACTAGCTGCTAATTTACACTTTTGTCTGATTTTATCGAATAGTTGACTAGCTGCTTTACTATTTTCAACAGCAATATAATTGCAAATTTCATCGAGATCTCGGATGGCTGTATCTGAAAAGGAATAGCTGCTCATAGATCGTTATTTTTAGCAATTAGCTCGATCCTTGCTTGCAGTCTTTCAAACACCAGTTCTCCATCTGTTATCTGCCCGTTGGCAATTTCGGTGGTACCTACTGCTATTTTTTGACGGAGTTGTTCGACTCTATCCGATCTAGCTGCTAATAATCTAAACGCTTCGGAAATAACATCATCAGCAGTCTGGTATTCGCCACTCTCAATCTGCGATCGAATGAACTGCTCTTGTTCAGACTTTAATTGAATATTCACGCTCTTTACTCCATATCAATTTAGGTATTTATAAAATTCTCTCGCTTAAACCCATTACAGAGAAAGCTTTCGCTCAGTCTGCCCACAATCTTGAAGATAGAGATTAATTAGATTTTGGTAGGGAATTCCTGTTTGTTCGGATAATTTTTGGAAATAGTCCACGACATTTCCTTCCAGACTAATACTTACCTGTTTTTTAAACTTCTTCAGGTAAGGGTTGGGGACAGATTGTGAAAAGTCATATTCATCTCTCATGTCAAATAACCTTTATGTTCTAAGTTGAGTTGTTATGACGTTCGATCGCTCCTAGCTGAGATTCGATAACATTTCGATCGTAACTAATCCACCTTCAACCGTATCTACTTGCATGACATATCCCTGCATCATAGAGCTTTTTTCAAGCTCCTTGCGCCAAATCGACGCACGGCACGATAACCAATCCGAATCACCCAAGGTTGGGCATCTGGCAGCCGCTCGTAGAGTTTTCGAGTTGCCATCATTGTATCGTCGGCTAGTTCAAATTCTCCGGTTTCGATATCGATCGCGACAATCCTACCACGATCGACCTCTTCGTCGATTTGTTGGCGTACCTGAGATTGATAAATTTCATCGCCACGTTGAGCAAAT
>JANNDQ010000109.1:0-8366 GCA_031387965.1 Chamaesiphon sp. OTE_75_metabat_567 | reverse complement strand
ATCCACCATCCACTTTTAACCCAATGATTTCGATCGATTGTCTCAGCCATAAATTTACAGACATCCAAGCCATTATCTTTGATAAAGATGGCACCCTCGAAGACTCTGGGGACTATCTCCGCAATCTCGCCCAAAAACGAGCTAGGCTAATCGATGCTCAAATTCCAGGTGTGGGCGAACCGCTGCTGATGGCGTTTGGGGTGAATGGGCTGACTTTAGATCCAGCCGGATTGCAAGCTGTAGGCAGCCGCGCTGAAAATGAAATTGCGGCGGCTGCCTACATTGCTGAGACAGGGAGAGGGTGGAGTGCGGCGCTAGATATTGTTCGGGGCGCGTTTACTGAAGTCGATCGAGTGATGGAATCTACGCCTGCTGCGATGTTTCCTGGCTGTGTGGAATCGATCGCCTCGTTTGCAGGAGCGGGAGTCAGACTAGGAATAGTTTCGGCGGCAACGACGAGCCAAGTTGTTAAGTTTGCCAATTATCACAAGTTACAACCTTACTTTCAGGTACTGCTGGGTTCCGATCTTCAATTTGCCAAGCCCGATCCGCGCTTGTTTCAATTTGCCTGTCAGGAGATGGGGGTAGATCCAGCCAGAACCTTGATGGTAGGCGATAGTAGCTGGGACATGAGCATGGGCAGTAAAGGCGGTGCAGCAGGCTGTATCGGCATCTCCTGGGGCAGATCTGCGCAGCCTTTAGCGATGGCGGATGTATCGATCTCTGATTTGGCAGAGTTGAAAATTAACCGATAGTTGTTGCTCGACTCTCAACTATAATTAAGGCAAGCTTTTTGAACTCTTAATCTGGGAGATGCATTGGTGAAAACACCCGCTCAGTATCGACTTATTCCGCCACTAGAAAACGGTGATAGGCTTACTCGCTACGAATTTGAGCGACGCTACAATGCCATGCCACCACTCAAGCACGCTGAATTAATCGAAGGAGTTGTCTACATGGCTGCTGCACTACGCTTTAGAAGTCACGGTCAACCCCACGCTAGTCTGATGACGTGGTTGGGAAATTACATGGTGACAACGCCTGGGGTTTCGCTAGGGGATGCACCGACAGTCCGATTAGATTTAGACAATGAACCTCAGCCCGATGCTGTATTGCTGATCGAATCACAATGTGGTGGACAATCTCGTCTGAGTGAGGATGACTACATTGAAGGGGCACCAGAATTGGTGGTTGAAATCGCCGCTAGCAGCGCGGCGATCGATCTTGGTGACAAAAAGCGCGCCTACCGTCGTAATGGCATCCTTGAGTACATTGTCTGGCAAGTATTCGATCGTCGAGTGGACTGGTTCTACTTGCAAGATGGTGATTATATATCTTTGCCGATCGATCCCGATGGGACGATTCGGAGTCGAGTATTTCCAGGTTTATGGCTGGCAGTAGAAGATTTACTCGCTGGAGATATGATCGGGGTTTTGGCAGTATTACAGGCAGGTTTAGCAGCAGCAGAGCATGATGTCTTTGTGCAGCGATTGTCACAAAAATCAGGATTGGAATAGAGGGTTACTCTAAGTCACACTCACCGCCGAATCAACAGCAACTGGACTATCAACTATTTCCTGCCGTTCTGCCAGAAACTCAGCCAATTGAGCCTCGATTTCATCGCGGACAATTTCCCGATATTCGAGAAAATGTTCATTGTGGGCACAGACACTGATGTAGGGAATAAACACCGCTGGATTGTGACGGATGATGCTAAATAAATGGTGCCAGAACATCCACCGAGTCTCGCGTTTGAGTCCTTGTCGCCACATGACGATCGCCAGTGCCCGCAGTTCAACCATTGGCGGAATCTTAAACTCAGTTTTGCCAAATGGCGCGCCCATCTTCATAAAGCAGCGATAATTGCGATCAAGAAAAGCTTTCGGATCGTAGATGCGCCAGAAGGCATCGATATATTCCCGTGCGATGTCTTCGAGTGGACGGGTTGGTTCAAAGTTCATGAGGGTGGTTTGATTGATGTTTCCATCGCCGTTGCGCATTCTGCCTTCTTTTTCTAATCGATGCCAGAGGGCTGTATTTGGGAGCGCTTGCAACATCGCGAAGGTAGTAGTGGGAATGGCTGCATCTTCGACAAATCGGACGATGCGATCGCCCGCACCTTTTTGCTCACCGTCAAAACCAATGATAAACCCCGCCATCGGGCGCAATCCAGCACGAATAATTTTATCGATCGCGTCACTGAGCGAACCACGAGTATTTTGGAACTTTTTAGTCATTGCCAGACTCGCTTCATCTGGAGTTTCAATCCCAATAAATACCGCTGAGAAATTACTCTCAACCATCAGCTGGAGCAGCTCGTCATCTTGTCCAAGATCGACGGAAGCCTCAGTGTCCATCACGAATGGATAGCCGTGATCTTTTTGCCAGACTTTAAGCTCATTCAGTAATAATTTGACATTCCGCTTATTGCCGATGAAGTTGTCATCGACCATAAATACCCCGCGCCGCCAGCCTAGCTCATACAGTCTGTCCAGTTCGGCGATGATTTGGGCGGGATTTTTAGTCCGGGGTTTACGTCCGTAGAGGACGATAATATCGCAAAACTCACACTGGAATGGACAGCCGCGTGAGAACTGCACCGACATCGAATCGTAAGCCGAAAATTCTAGTAAATCATAGCGCGGAATCGGTGTACCAGTTACATCCGGCTTCTCTCCTTCAGCCGCCCTAAAAGTACCGCTAGTCTCACCGCGAGCGATCGCATCAACAAACATCGGTAGGGTAATTTCCCCCTCATCGAGAATCAAGAAATCTGCCCCAGCCGCCAGTGGCTCATGGGGTACCGAAGTTGGAAATGGCCCACCCACGGCGACTAATTTACCATGTTGTTTGGCAAGCTGGATCTGATCGGCGAGATCTTGTTTCTGGACGATCATTGCCGACATGATTGCTAGATCTGCCCACTCCCATTCTGCCTCAGTCACCGCGCGGACATTTCGATCGACTAGCTTAAACTCCCATTCCTGCGGTAATATTGCCGCGACAGTAATCAGTCCCAATGGCGGTAAAACTACCTTGCGATCGACTAGTTCGAGAATCTTTTCAAACGACCAAAAAGTCTTGGGAAACTGTGGATAGACTAGTAATACACGCATAATATAGAGAAATATTTATTTTAAATATATTTTTGTCTTATATGAAGCTACCCAACACATACCACGGAACTAGGCGATCGGTGAACTAATCACCAATTTTTTTTAGATCGACCCCCTGATAATAGTGGCTCAAGATATTGGTATATTTCATTCCTTTATTTGCAAGATTGTAAGCACCCCACTGACTCATCCCCAATCCGTGACCATAACCACGTCCAGTGAAAGTAACGCCATCTGGTGTTGGAGTAATCGTAAACCGGAGGCTGCGGAGTTTGAGTGCGGTTCTAATTTGACTGCCTGTGAAAGTTTGGGATGTATCACCAATCACTTTGAGGCTAACAACACTGCCAAATTGAGTAGTTTTATCAGGCGCGATCGATTTAACCTGATTAATTTTCAAGCTTTGACTCAATTCAGTATTGCTAAATGTTTTAGTCCACTCATATCCAGGTGTACCGAGGTCATAATCAGGTACGCCCCGCAAGTAAGATAGCTGACTCGACCAGATATCTTCAACATTCTCTGTATGACCGCCAGAAGCCGCATGAAAGGCTGCAAGGATTGGTTTGCCCTGATATAGCATAATCTGACCGAGAGTGGCATTGACGGCGGCTTGAGTGGTGTTTGCTTCGCTAGACAAGCCTCGATACACCTGACTTGCCTGGGTACTATCAACATCGAATAATTTTTTGCTGCTGGATTGGCGGCGATAGAGGGCATAGGTACGCGCAGCCACAGCTTGAGCCTTCAGCGCCTCGGCGGGGAAATTTGTGCTCATCTCAGCGCCGAGGACGCTGTAGAGATATTGTTCGAGATCGACGTGATTGATCGCGACTAGTTTTTGATCGACGGGCAGTATTTGAACTTTGCCGCGATACCAGCGATCTCCAATCCAGATGTAGCCACCCTGTTGTGGCGTTACCCACAGCTGGGTGAGCTTGGCATCGCCGACTTCAATTTCAGCCTTACTCGTTAGCGGAAAGCCCGCTCCTGTGGAGAATCGAGCAGTCAAGCCTGATTGGGGTTGTAGCTCGGCGATTTTTTTGCCAGCACCATCACTGACGATCGCCGTAGTCGAACTACCAATATTGATTTGGGCAACTTTCTGGGCAACAGCAACTCGCAATTGAGTCGCTTGAGCGGGGGCGATCGTCATTAATAACAGTAGCGAAAACCAGCCAGTTTGCTTGCTCAGATCAAAAATGCGCGTCAGCATAGAATTGCGGGAAAATAGGGGAATTAGTTGATGAATTATCCTTACTACTGTTGATTTAAACATGCTTTGGCAAGCGATTGGTGGCAAATCAACAAAACCCGCGATCGATTTGGTAGGCTATTTCCGTTACAATTGATGGAAAATTGATGGTTAACCAAAAAACATCAGGGGTTCAATTTCCAGCACCCCATTATCCCTAATCCCCATCCCCTAATTGTTGTGAGTAACATCCCCCCTCTTGACCTCAAACGGCAGTATCAAGCGATCGGTGCTGATGTCAGTGCAGCGGTATTAGAAGTCTTAGCTTCAGGTGCCTATATTGGCGGCCCAGTTGTCCAGAATTTCGAGCAGCAATTTGCCGGATATGTTGGCACAACGGAAGCTGTGGGATGCAATTCTGGCACAGATGCACTGTATCTGGCTTTGAGAGCGATGAAAATTGGGGCAGGGGATGAAGTGATTACCTCGCCGTTTACGTTCATTGCTACGGCTGAAACGATTAGTTGGGTGGGTGCAACGCCAGTATTTGTCGATATCGATCCGGCTACCTTCAATCTCGATCTGACTCAACTAGCGGCGGCGATTACCCCGCGCACTAAGGCAATTATGCCAGTGCATTTATTCGGTAATCCGGTGGATATGACGGCGCTGATGGCGATCGCGACCCAATCCAATCTAATTGTGATCGAAGACTGCGCCCAAGCGACTGGCGCAAAGTGGAATGGTCAACAAGTTGGCAGCATTGGACACTTTGGCTGCTTTAGCTTCTTTCCCACTAAAAATCTCGGTGGTTGTGGCGACGGTGGAGCGATTACTATCAATGATCCTACTCTAGCTGCGGAACTGCGGATGTATCGCGAACATGGTAGTCGCCAACGATATTATCATGAAGCGATCGGGGTCAATAGTCGGCTCGATGCCCTCCAAGCCGCTGTCCTTCAGGTCAAACTTCAGCATCTCAATGAGTGGAATCAGCAAAGAGCGGTGGTTGCAGCTTATTACCAGCAGTTACTCGCTAATATTCCAGGAGTTATTCCGCCTCAACCAACTCCTGGTGGTGAGTCCGTCTGGAATCAGTACACGATTAGACTGGTGGCACCTGCGAGTATCGATGCGGCAAGTTATCGCGATCGAGTCCGTGCTAGTCTCCAAGCAGCTGGAGTAATTTCGATGATTTATTATCCGCTACCCCTACATTTACAATCAGTCTATCAAGATCTCGGATATCCAGCGGGCAGCTTCCCCGTCACAGAACTAGTCAGTAATCAAGTTCTATCACTACCAATGTTTCCCGAAATCACCCCCGAGGAGCAGCAGCGAGTAGTTCATGCCTTAAAAGACGCGATTCTCCAGGGGAGAGGCTATTGCTAAGGCAAACGCTCCGCTACCGCCAACGAAAGTTAGTCTAAATATTCAGCTAGGCGAGATTCAAGGATTTCGATCAGTTCTGCATCCATGTACTGATCACTCAAATTTAATGCCACGATAGACTTGTTCGATGGGGAAGCTGAGATTAATGCTTTTAAGCTCAACAATGTCCTCAGTGCGGTATTGACTAATCACCCACTCCCCTGCATTATTCTTGCGGTAAAGATCGTTGGCGGTAGCGGAGCGTTTGCCCTGCAATAGCCTCTCGGAACGAGACTCGATATCGACTTAGCGCTGACGATGTTTGGTTTTTACTTACGATTACGGGCTGGAGTTCGTTCACCTCGCTCTAGCTTCAGTTGAAACTTGTTGCAGATCGTCCAGCCGATCGATCCACCAATAACGATCCCCATCGAAATCAAGACTGGACTTAGTTTCCCATCGCCAAGCACCGCAAATATCATTGTACTTGCCCAAGCTAATAGCGCAATAATTGCGATCGCACTTTTAGCCATTTGGATATTTTTATGAGCCGCCCGACAACTACGACAATGCTCTGTGTGACTATGATATCGATCGAGTAATTGCTCAGTCGATAATGCGGGTGTAAAAGTTTGATTAGGAAAAGGATCGGCTTGATAATTATTCAACCATTGCCGATATTCAAACACAAATACATCTGCTTTGGTGGGTAAATAAAAAGCTTGATTAAAACTTTCACTGCCGCCACTGCGCTCTAGATAGCGCTCCTGATAGTGGAGGAAAATTTGATCGTCCTCAAGGATAGCATTATTACTAATATGTGAATACCATTGCGGTGTATTGCTAATAAAAAACGCTGGAAGTTTGCTCGCAAATTTGAACGGAAATCTCGCGAAAATTCGACATTCACCTTTGCGCGTCGGCGTGGCATAGACAACGGTAATTGTCTCACCCAATTGTTTTGATTTCAGATCATGCCACATCAGACATGGCGCGATAAAAGTCGTATTCTGCCTGCCCAGTGTACCTCTGCGCGGCCCCTCTGCCCAAGTTCCGGTAAAGCCAGATTTATCTGAACTAGTCACTTCCAATTCTACTGGACTGGCATTCGATCGCTTGCCGACGCTGTTGTGATGGGTAAATGGTAAATGACTCGGATCGAGGACATTTTCTAGTAACGTCAGCGCATCATAGGGCAAATCTCGAAACGTATTGAACATCACCCAGCCATCCAGCGGCTCTCCATCTACCATCGGTACCGGAATCAGCGGAATCGGTGTTTCAGTCGCTCTTGTAGCTGTCCCTGGATAGATGAATAATAATCCCTGCTCTACCGCTGTCGGCAGCGACTTTACACAAGCGCGGCGGGAAGTTTCAGCTTTAGCATCGGGCAATTGCTGGGGAATTCGATCGCATTCCCCAGCCCCTGTAAATGCCCAGCCATGATAAGGACACTCTAGTAAGCCATCTTCAGCAATACGTCCCTCTGATAGTCTCGCTAAGCGATGGGGACAGCGATCGTCAAATGCCCGCCACTCTAATGCCAGATTATCCCACCAAATCACCAAATCTCGATCGAGTAATGTAAACGGCGTGGGTTTGAGTTTGTCGAGATCCTCAACATAGAATACTGGATACCAAGACTCGATCAGGTCAAATCGGGTTGGTTCATCGCCACCTGGGATGATTCGATTCGCTAACACTGCTGCTGTCATAATGCTTTACCCAACGGCAAATCACCGCTTTACATTTCGTTACATCTTAAAGATAGCAATTCTTAACAGGTTGAGGCAATCAGATCGTATCTTCATAAATCTGCTCGATTGGCAAAGGGCAGTGCTATCGATAGCCAGCAGCTTGAAGTGCAAATAAGTGTGCATACCGTCCAGCTGCTGCCAATAATTGTTCGTGACTACCTTGCTCGATGATTTCACCATTTGCCATCACGACGATTTTATCCGCCATTCTAACTGTCGAAAACCGATGAGAAATTAATACCACCATCCGATCTTGAGTGAGCGATCGAAAGTGATTAAAGATATTCATCTCGGCTTCGGCATCCATTGCCGCAGTTGGTTCATCTAGAATCAAAATATCTGCATCCGATCGCATAAATGCCCGCGCCAAGGCAATTTTTTGCCACTGTCCACCAGATAATTCTTGCCCACCTTTGAACCATTTTCCCAGTTGAGTATCAAACTTTTGAGGTAGCGCATCAATAAATGGTTTTGCCATCCCCTTCTCAGCAGCAATTGACCATTCTTTGCGATCTTCGAGCTGCTCAACATCACCGACACCAACATTTTCCCCGACGGTAAATTGATATTGGACGAAGTTCTGAAAAATCACGCCAATTCTACGTCTCAGCACATCAATATTCCAATCTTTTAAATCAACACCGTCTAATAAAATTCTGCCACTAGTTGGTGTGTATAGATTAGTTAATAGCTTGATTAATGTAGTTTTGCCAGAGCCATTTTCACCAACAATCGCTAGTTTTTCACCCAGCGGTAGATGTAATGAAATATTATTTAAAACAGGTCGATCGCTACCAGGATAACTAAAAGAAACATTGTCAAAGCGAATCCCATCTTTGATAGTTCCTTGAGTTATCCGCCCTTGAGATTGGGGGATCGGTTGGTCTAAAAATTCATAAAGATTGGCAAGATAAAGGTTATCTTCAT
>JANNDQ010000101.1:0-1677 GCA_031387965.1 Chamaesiphon sp. OTE_75_metabat_567 | reverse complement strand
TTACCGTTATTATTGCCCGTCTGACGAGCGGTGATTGATGCCTTAGTGCCTTTTGGTAGGGGCGTAAGCCGACTGAAGTCTGAGCCTGCGCCCGTGCGGGTAATTCCACCTTCAACTTTGACTTCGGCGATATCCAGATTTACAGGAGACAGAATCTGAACTTTTCCAGGTGCGGCTTGGGAGACAGTAGTCGGGGGATTCCCCACTTCTAGTTTATAGGTAGGATTGCCCAGATCGGCGGCTGCCGAAGCGATCGCACAGCCCAAGTATTGTCCAGTACCCGACATTGCTTGAGGTTGATTTTTGTCGATCAGGGCTGCTTTATTGTCGGGTAGCTCGACACTTTTAGTTTGCTCCTGCAATCTGATATCTTGCCCAGCAACATTTACCTGAACTTTAGCTTGAGCTGGGCCATTTGCCCCAAAACAGACTAGTTCACCTGGCAGTCGAGCCATGTCTCCTTGAGGTTCTAGTGAATTTGGTGCAAAATTATCACTAGGAGTATCAGTTTTCGCGATCGCCGCGCGAGTTACGACGATCGTCTTCGTCTGTCCTTTGTAATCAATTTCAAAGGTATTTTTACCAACTTTGAGATTAAAAACGGGCGCAAAATGTCCCTGCTGACTACGGGGGACAAACTGACTATTAATTGATACTTTGCCTTCACTCGGTGCGCTACCAATTAGAAAAATTCGATCAGATGCAGTTTGATAATTAGCTGGCGGATAGGAGACATACAGCGATTTTGAGGTGGCAATGGGTGGAGATAGTTGAGCTACAACCATGGGTGTCACCATCGGAGCTAAAATGATCGCGCCACCTAAAAATCCTAAATATGAATACTTGCCGCGCATGATGGTTTAAATCAGTGATTTGGTTGAAACTAAGACTATCTTTTAGCTATCCTGCGATGGCAACAACTTCCCGAACAGAATTGCCGTGATAGATATTAAGCATTTATGCTTATTTATTACTTTGAATCATAGCATTTTGGCGATCGATAAATCCGATCTTTTCGCTACCTATTACTAATCTCTGACACTGCGCTCGATCAACTTTGTTCCCACCAGCTGTTGAATCCGATCAATCTACACGCACGCTCTCCAACAATGTTAAAGTTGAGCTATAAAGTATACCCACAAACTCAGTGGCTGAAATCCCTCCAGAAACGATCGCTAAAATATTAGAACTAATCGGTAGACTATCGACTCTCATTGACAGATCATCTGCGGCAGAGTTGGCAATCTTCAATACCTATGGTGAAACAGAAGAAGTAGCCTATGTGTTGGAGCAGTTAGACAATACTAGACAAAGAGGAGAAGCCGCTTACACCAGACTTACTGGACTACTGTTAAAAGTGTCGAGATTTCAACCATCAGCACCGATTGCGATGATCGAAATGTTGTCTCAATCTATCGAAATAGCCGAAGCTATCGTTGATGCTGGCGAAGCAACTGTTAAAGAAGCAACAATCGATTAAAACATGTCATGAATAATAAACCCATCCCAGATCCTGAAAAGGTAAAGAAAACTGTCCGCGAACTAAAGGCACTTTGTCGTCAGTTCGATTTGCTTAATTTTCAGCTTGAGGAATTAACCGCCTATGTTGATGCCGAAATTCGTAAGAGTCCCCTAACAGCATATCGATTGGGCAAAACTCCTCAACAAATGATCGAT
>JANNDQ010000041.1:0-2417 GCA_031387965.1 Chamaesiphon sp. OTE_75_metabat_567 | reverse complement strand
TAGAGATGTTCGCTGACGATCTCGGCTCTATCACTCAAGAGATAATGTAACCAGCGATTTTTGGCACCGGGAATCTTACCATCTTCACCTACTTTGGGTACTTCCTTGTCTTGCATCAAGGCTGATTCGGTAGCTGCAAAGATCCGCAATGGTTCACCACTAGCTGGCAAAGTTCCCGTCGGACTCAGAGTCATACTTTCAAATGCCAGATTGTTTTGAAACCCACTTTTACCTTCTGTATCGGGGATGTAGCGGGTGGGAATTGCTAAGTTCTGCTTAACTTTGCCAGTAATCAAGTCGAATTCACTAATGAATGCGGGAATCTTTCTGAGCCGATCTCCTTCACTAGAAATAAATACTGAAGATTGAGCAGTCAGTGCGATTGCTTCGGTGTCAGTTCCATTAGGCGGATAATTTTCACCGCTGGCATTTTTGAGCAGCGTCACGTCAGTAATATTAACCTGGTTAAATCTTACCTGCTGGGGATTGGTAGTATCTAAATCTAACTTGAGCGTGTAGAATCTAGCTGGAGCCTTTTCGCCGCGATCGTCCGAAATAGCATAGTATAAATCTCGCTGTCGATCGTACGTTAGTCCCGATAACCCACCAACGGTAGTATCTTTGACTTGAAAATTGTGCGGGATTTGATATGCTCCAATATATTCGATCGAGATTTTATTGAAGACGCGATTGCTAGCTTCGCTAGCGAGATCTGGGCTGCACGAACTCAAGAAAACCGCAATCCCGATTAGACACAATAAAGCTCCTAGTGAAACAGTTGTGGCTAAAATCCAACCACCAATTTTCTTGCGCCAAGGCTGAGGATTTCGATCTAGATTCATATCAATTTTAGGTAATAATGCTAGAGATTGAAGATTTTATTTAATTGCTATTCCTTAACTGTCACCCGTCAACTAAATCAACTATGTCTTCACCTATATTATCCGTCCCAGCTAATATCAAATTTGACGAAGCGATCGATCTTACTCAAGTATTCTTGCTTCAGCTTAACAAAAATGAGTTAACGCCCGACCAAATTCTAGATTTTGTCTCAGCGTTGATGCAATCAGCAAATGGTGCCAGAGGATTTTTCGTTACTTATCTGACTGGCTCAGATCCGATCTGCGATGAGCCTCAACCGGAAATTATCGCCGCATTAGCCGCAAATCCAACTATCGCTACAGATTTATTAGTTAAGAATATTGCGATGTCTACGGCACAACAACTCTATCATCAGCGACGGAACGATCCTGTCATGATGGCATCCTCAGCGACAGTAGCTGCCCGAACAGCCAAAATTATTCAGCAATTAAACTTACCTCAGATTCAATCAATGTGCCAAGAACTAGTAGCTACGATTCAGACGGGTACTGGATCGTACACTGATTTTTTGACTCGGTGGGGCTATGATGATGAACAGAAAAAATCGATCGCTCAAGTCGTTTCACAGCTTATTATTTAGAATTGCGGTGCGTTACTCTCCGAGATAACACACCCTACAAAATGAAAAAAGAGGTCAATTACGACCTCTTTTTCCAATAAATTCAGTTAATATTTAAAGTAGTCCAGTACTAGCGCCCTGTTTACCAGTGGCTAATTCAACTTTAATAATTTTACCGCCCATTTTCATGATGCGTTGTTGTTCACGAAACCAGTTATCGTAAGGAACTAACTTCGTAAAATAAGTATTTTGTAATTCGCGCTGAGTTCTGATCCGAGTTTGGCTGGGAACGCAGGCGGTGACTTTAAACATCCGCATATCAATGGTTCTCCTATTTTTATATTTTGGATTATACTAATTTTCGCACTTTTTGGTCATTGATCGCTTGATCGCAACTCATGCCAAAATATTGCTATTTAAAGATCAAAATCTGGGAATCAGAAGTTAATCCTAGCTTGTCAAAACTCATCATCCACTAGGCTAGATAAGCTGTTGAAGAGCTAACACTCACATCTGACTTCCCAGACTTTATTGCTTCATCTACATCTTGGCAGTTAAACCAGTTGACTAGCCTAAACCAGAACAGATGTAGTCCAAGTAAACGCCCATTTCTTTACCAGCATCAGCACCAACTAAACTAGCGGTAACTTCTTTGATTGCTTGGATGGCTTGAACGGTAGCAGCAACAGGAACTCCCAAGGAGTTGTAAGTTTCTTTCAAACCGTTGAGAACGCGCTCATCTAAAATGGATGGATCTCCAGCTAGCATTGCGTAGGTGGAATAACGGAGGTAGTAGTCTAAGTCGCGGATGCAGGCTGCATAACGACGAGTGGTGTACATGTTACCACCTGGACGGGTGATATCCGAGTACAACAGGGACTTAGCTACAGCTTCTTTAACGATGGTTGCAGCGTTGGCAGAGATTGTACCAGCGGCACGAACGCGGAGTTCACCAGTACCGAAGTAAGCTTTGAGC
>JANNDQ010000022.1:0-10168 GCA_031387965.1 Chamaesiphon sp. OTE_75_metabat_567 | reverse complement strand
CCACAGATGTTTAATTTGATGAAATCTAGTTTTGTACCTAAATTCCCGATTGGACTGACATTTATCAACAAATTGAACGAGAGATCATTTGCAGCTCATACGCGCAAACTTAATCTAGATATCATTGATGAATTTGAATTTAATGGCAATTCATTTTATACATTAGTTTTTCTGACAGCACTGCCATGAATTAATCTATACCAGAGATGTAACAAGAGATAGCTAGTCGGGCATATTAAGTGAAGAACCAATGCTGAGATCTTCCTGATGTGGGAAAAATCCCAGTAACTAGGCGAGATCGCAACTTATGACGACAAGCAGCTTCAACTTATCGCGCTCTAGTTATCAAATCACTGAGGAAATCTATCGCGATGCCAAAACGATCCTCTATCGAGCTGATTGCCCAACTGACAAATTAAACATAGATGCTCGATCTGTGACAATTAAGGTATTGGCGACGAAGTATCCTACCGATCGAGATCTGCTAGAGTTTCGTCATCAGTATACGATCGCCAAAACTCTAGATATTCCTGGAATCGCCAGTCATTATAGTTTAGAGAAATACAAACAAGGTTATGCGCTAGTAATGGAGGATTTTGGGGGGATTTCCCTAACGAAGTATTGCCAAAACTATCGCTTGAATCTGGCAGATACGCTGAATATTGCCATTCAGCTTGCAGATATATTACACGCGATCGGTCAACAGCGGATCGTTCACAAGGATATTAAACCAGCCAATATTCTAATTAATCCGATCACCAAGCAGGTGAAGCTAATTGACTTGAGGATTGCGTTTCTATTACCTCGCGAAACGCCAGAAATTATCGATCCCAATCGATTAGAAGGAACGCTGGCTTATTTATCTCCAGAACAGACAGGGCGGATGAATCGAGGCATTGATTATCGGACTGATTTTTATGCTTTGGGAGTTACTTTGTATGAACTTCTGACTGGAAAGTTGCCATTTGTAAATGAAGATCCATTAGAGCTAATCTATGCTCAACTGGCGCAGATCGCAACTCCAGCGCATTTAGTCAATTTAGATATTCCCGTGACTGTCTCTCAAATAGTTGCTAAATTAATGGCAAAAAATGTTGAGGATCGCTATCAGAGTGCATTAGGAATTAGGTATGACTTAGAGCAGTGCTTGAATCAAATCAGTGAGTTTGAATTAGGCAAGCGGGATCTGAGCGATCGATTTTCGTTGCCAGAACGACTCTATGGACGCGAAGTAGAGGTGAAAATCTTGCTCGATGCCTTTGATCGAGTTAGTGCAGGTGCAAGTGAACTATTACTAGTTGCAGGCTGCTCGGGAATTGGCAAGACGGCGGTAATTAATGAAGTTCATAAACCAATTGTCAAACAACGGGGCTACTTTATTAAAGGTAAATTCGATCAATTGAATCGGAATATTCCTTTTAGTGCTTTTGTCCAAGCTTTTCGGGATTTAATTGGGCAACTATTGGGCGAGAGCGATATCCGACTGGCTAATTGGCAGCGGCAAATTTTAGCAGCAGTAGGTGAAAATGGACGAGTTTTGATTGAGGCGATTCCTGAATTAGAGCGGATCATCGGTGTGCAGCCAGCTGTTGCCGAACTATCGGGAACGGCAGCGCAACAGCGGTTTAACTGGTTTTTTCAAAAGTTGATTGAGGTATTTACCACCGCCGAACATCCCTTGGTAATTTGCTTGGATGACCTACAGTGGGCGGATTCGGCTTCGCTTCAGGCGATCGAGTTATTGATGGCGGGAAAGGGCTATCTCCTCGTGCTGGGGGCATATCGGGACAATGAGGTTTCGCCTGCTCATCCCCTGATCCTGATGTTAGAGAAACTAAAGCAAGCTGATCCAGTGGTGAGGGAAATTACGCTAGCAGCAATGAGTTTTGAGGATACCAATCAATTGGTTGCTGATACCTTGCATTGCTCGATCGATCGCGCCCAACCACTGACAGTATCGATCGATCGCAAAACCCACGGCAATCCTTTTTTTACCACGCAGTTTCTCAAGGCATTACATGCCGATGGCGAGATCAGGTTTAATCCAGCAGGCTATTGGGAATGTGACATCAGGAAAGTGCAGTCATTGGCAATCACTGACGATGTGGTGGAATTTATCGCCATTCAGATCCAGAAATTACCGATGGCAACCCAAGATGTACTCAAATTAGCCGCCTGTATTGGGGATAAATTTGATCTGGAAGTGCTATCGATCGTTGCTGAGCAGTCTGAATTAGTGACGACGGCATTGTGGAATGGATTGCAAGCGGGATTAATTTTGCCTACCAGCCAAATCTACAAGTTTAACCAGGATTTGGAGGATTTACGGGATTTGCAGGATGGTATTGCTGGTGTGGAGCGGGTGTTTCAGGTGCCTGCGGCTAATTCTACCTATCGTTTTTTGCACGATCGAGTTCAGCAGGCTGCTTATTCACTGATTGCAGAGGATCAAAGGCAGCAGACGCATTTACAAATTGGCAGGTTACTACTCGCAAATACTCCGCCTGCACAACAATCAGAAAGGTTGTTTAAGATTGTCAATCATCTGAATGCTGCCGCTAAATTGATCCAGGAGCCGGAAGAACGTGAAATGTTGGCGACGCTCAATCTCCTTGCGGCTCAAAGAGCCAGAGCGGCGACTGCTTATGCTGCGGCGGTTAGCTATGCACGGATTGGCACTGAATTACTCGAAAAATCAGCTTGGCAACAGCAATATCAATTAGCATTAGCACTGTATGAAACCCTTGCTGAAAATACATTTCTCAATGGTGAATTCGATCGAGTACCTGCGCTGGTAAAGATAGTATTAGAAAATGCAGTCACACCACTCGACCGAGCGAAAACTTATGAGACGATAGTTTGTTGTTATAGCATCCAAAAGCAATATCAACAGGCAATTTCTAGCGGATTAGAAATACTGGAACAATTAGGCATTAAATTATCATCTCAACCCGATAAATTAACGCTACTGCGAGAAATGCTAACCACAAAAATTGCTTTGAGTTGTAAATCGAACGAGCAATTGCTAGCTTTACCAGAGATTATTGATCCGAAAAAAATAGCCCGCTTGCGGATTTTAAATCTGTTGCAGTTCCCAGCTTTTTTCTGTTCCCAAGAATTGATGGCAGCTTTGAGCTTGGCGGGTATTCGCCGAACCTTACGGGATGGGAATACGCCTTGGGCGGCAAGCTTTTATGCTACTTATTCGATTGTACTTTCTAGTTTAGGAGAATTAAAACGCAGCGCTCAGATTGGTCAATTGACAATTATCCTCGCCGATCGATTTGGTGACTTAGCTGTTTCTGGACGAGCAAAAGTGATTGCGCCTTGGTATACTCGCCCGTGGCAAGAGCCTGTGCGTGACACGATTACGATGCTAGATGAAAGCGTTCAGCTAGCGATTGATGCGGGCGATCTCCAGTATATTGGCATCAATGCGGGGGTATCGATCGCATCGAGATTTTATGCTGGTATTCCCTTGGATGAAGTAGTCAATCGAATTCCCAAAACCAGCGAATTAATATTGTTATCAAAGGATGAAAATAGCCAACATTTTTTTGACCTAATGATTCAGACGATTAATAATCTGCATACAATAGCTGACCAACCAACTGATATTTTTAAAGGGGAAAATAAAACATCATTAATATCTCAATGGAAAACTAAAAATGAAGCAGTCTTATTATCTACAATGTATGGTTTTCAAACTTTGTTAGCTTATCACTTTGAGGATATTTCTAATGCGTTAATTTATGCTGATGCTCAGTTACCTTACGAATATTCTGCTCAAGGTGGTTACTCGATTACGCGGATTTGGATGTTTGATGCACTTGTGCGATTAGCCGCTTATCCTCACAGCGAACAAATAGTCCAAACACAATTATTAAAAAGAGTTAGCGATACTCAAAAACAACTGGGCAAACGCGCTCGACTCATGCCAGCTAATTTTCAGCATCAATACGATCTTGTTGCTGCCGAAGAGTGTCGAGTACTAGGCGATTTTACTCAAGCAGTTAACCTGTACGATCGAGCGATATCTGCTGCAAAAACTCATGAATTTCTCCAAGAAGAAGCTCTAGCAAATGAACTCGCAGCTAAATTTTATCTCCAACACGATAAAGAAAAAATCGCGGCTGTTTATATGCAGTCAGCTTACTATTGTTATCTGCGCTGGGGTGCAAGAGCCAAAACTGCTCAATTAGCACAACACTATCCCCAACTACTTGCCCCGATTATTAGCGCTCAACGGACAGAATTTAATTCGCTAGCAACCCTCACTAAAATTACCAATTCTGCGAGCAAAGATCACCTAAATAATCTAGAGATGACGTTTGATCTATCGTCAGTCATTCAATCGGCTCAAGCTCTGTCTAGCACGATCAAACTCGAACAACTAATCGAACAACTGAGCCAAATCATCCTCCACAATTCTGGTGCCCAAACCTGTATGCTCGTATTACCCGATCTCGAAAATAACTGGCAAATTCGGTGGAGCAATCTAGTCGAGCAAGAATTACTCACTACTCAAATTCCACATGCGATCGCTAATAGTATTGAGTATCCGGCTAATTTAATTTATTGGGTTAAAAATACCCAACGATCAATTATTTTTGATGCGCGCCAACCGCTAGATATTGCCGATCTGTATTTACTCGAACATCAGCCGCAGAGCGTCTTTTGTTTACCGCTCATTAAACAGGATCAAGTTTTGGGTGTGCTCTATCTAGAACATCGTCATGCTCCAGATATTTTCACAGATACCAAAAAAACGGTAATTTCCTTTCTGTGTACTCAAGCCGCGATCGCGCTAGAAAATGCTAATCTCTATCAAGCATCTCAACAAGCTGCCGAAAATACCCGCCTCAAGCAAAATCATCTTGAAGCAGTACTTAACGATCGCCAAGTGATGGAAGTAGCGCTGCGGAAATCTGAGGAGCGCTATCATCAAATGGTGTCTAATGTGCCAGGTACGCTCTATCAGTTCGCCCTTAAAGCTGACGGTAGCTATCAGTTGAATTATGTTAGTGCTAGATTTTCAGAACTATTTGAAGTTGAAACTGAAGCAGTTCTGGCAGATATTTCAGTGTTATTAAATCAGATTGTAGCCGCAGATCGTCAGAGTTTCGATCGATCGATTAAAAGAGCAACAAAATTAGGTAAATCTTGGGCTTGGGAAGGCAGAATCTTGACACCTTCAGGCAAAATTAAATGGATTCGCGGCGAATCTAGACATCAGCCCGATGCTCATGGGGCGATCGTTTGGGATGGGATTATATTAGATATTACTGAGCGTCAAGCGGTTCTGGCTGAACGCAATCAGGCTCAAATTGATTTGTCTTTGACGAATGAGCAACTGCAATCAACCATTCAAGAACTCCAGCAAGCAACCCGACTCAAGGATGAATTTTTAGCGACAATGAGTCACGAGTTGCGTACTCCTCTGAATGCGATTCTGGGGATGTCTGAATCATTACTAGAAGAAATATTTGGGGCAATCAATCCCCGTCAACTGAATGCAATCTCGACGATCGAGCAGAGTGGCGAACATCTATTATCATTAATTACGGATATCCTCGATGTCTCCAAAATTTCGGCAGGTAAACTAGAACTCCAGCTGGCTCAAGTTGCAGTTACAGAGCTATGTAAGTCAAGTTTAGTCCTAATTACGCCACAAGCGATCGATAAGCAAATTCAGCTCGATACTCATTTACCGCCCAACTTACCACTAATCTCGGTAGATGAACGACGAATGCGTCAAGTACTCATCAATTTACTCAATAATGCTGTCAAATTTACCCCCCCAGGCGGGATGGTAGCACTATCAGTCTCGATCGAAGATCGCCACAGTTCAGGTTATGATCTTTGTCTCTCAGTCAGCGATACTGGCATTGGGATCGATCGAGCCGACTTGTCGAAGCTATTTCAACCTTTTAGCCAGATCGACAGCAGTCTAAATCGCAAATATGCAGGCACGGGACTGGGGCTAGTCCTCGTCAAGCAAATTGTCGAATTACACGGTGGCGATGTCACCATCACTAGCGAAATCGGCAAGGGTAGTTGCTTCACCATCAAGATCCCTCAGCTTTAGCTCACCCAAGATAATCGCTGTCAAGAGTAAATCGATAACTAGCTATTCACTATGATCTGAGCATATTAAGAATCACTGACTGTCAGAACATCATTTTGAGCGAGATAGCCATCTTCGAGATGGACGATCCGATCGGCTACGTCGAGAATCCGGTTATCATGAGTCACCATCAGAATAGTTGTCCCCTGTTCTTTGGCTAATCGTTGCATAATCTCGACGATTTCTCGTCCTGATTTCCCATCGAGAGCAGCAGTCGGTTCATCAGCTAATACCAGCTTAGGATGGCTCATGAGGGCACGAGCGATCGCGACCCGCTGTTTTTGACCTCCAGAGAGATTCTCAGGGTAGTAGGACTTGCGATCGCTCAATCCGACAGCATCGAGCATTTCGATTGCCCGCTCTTTAACTTCCCGACTGCTCATATTCGGATGGAGCTGTCCTGACATTTGGACATTTTGCTCGGCGGTGAGGGATTTGAGTAAGTTGTGCGCTTGGAAGATATAACCAATATTCCGCCGCACTTCGATCGTTTTGCGCTTACTCGCACCGACCATTTCCACTCCCAATACTCTCATACTACCTTCCTGGGGCGATCGCAAACCTCCAGATAAGGTCAAAAGGGTGGTTTTACCGGAGCCAGATGGCCCAGTCATTAGGACGATTTCACCTTTACCAATTTGGAGGTTGATATCAAAGAGGACTTGTTTTTTGAGGTTGCCTTTACCAAAGTAGTGATTGAGTTGATTGACCTCGACGACGATATTATCGAGACTACCACTGTCAGTATTTACTAGGTCTGATGTTTGAGATTTGAAGTTGAGCATGGCGGCTAGGATCTGTAGGGCGGGTGTCTTGTCTCGCTAAACCGTCGGGGAACCCGACGAGCGCGAGACGCTTCATGAATTCAGTCAAGACGAAGCTAGAAAATCAATTCAAACCCGCCCTCACACACTAGTAACTATTAAATGATTTAATCTGACAAGCCAAATTCTTTTACAGCAGGTAAAAAGTTATTGTTTTCATGTGATGATCGAGTGAGTTTAACTAGAGCAAATCTCTGAAGTGGGGTAAGATTGCCCCATTGGGATAGATCAATATTTACTTGGTGTTCTGTTGCCTTATTCTCAACAGTCGGGGGTATAGCTCGCTCGTCTAGCCACGGTGGCTGCGGATCGATCGTGAGCAGACTAGCTTGATTACCTGTATGCTGAAATATCAGTCCACTCACATACTCTCGATAACTGGTAATTTCGGTTGAATCTGTACAGCCAAGATCCACCAAATGCTGACAGTCAGCTTGAGTAAACCGATTCCATTCTACTAGCTTTAATTTCACGCCGCAAGTATCCAATTTGAATCGGACAATCATCGGAATACAGCGTAAAGAGTCAACAAAATCAGCTTCAAATCGAAAGAATGTCATAACTAACTTCTCACTCCTGCCATGATTAGGTCGATCGATTCTTGAGTGTGATGTTGGAGTAATTCTTTCCCTAATAACCGTTTACCTGGCCAGAGATATTTGAGATTTTCTTGAGCGGTAAAATAGAAGGAACAAGTGCCAACAATATTCACCGCAGTGTGGCGGGGGTCGAGTGGGCGAAATGTGCCCAAGCTCATTCCCCGCTCTAAGATTTCAATCAGGCTGCCGTATAAAATATTTCCTAGTTCCTTGGGATAATACTTGCCCTTATTTTGGATCGCTTCGAGGGAAAGAATGCTCCCCACATGAGGATTTTCAGACATACAGCACAGCATGGTGGTAAGTAATTTTACCAGTGCGGCATCCGGCGGTAACGAGTCGAGTTGTAATTGTTCTGCCATCCCCAGCATCCCCACTAAACATCGCTCTAACACCGCTTGATACAATTCTTCCTTACTCTGGAAGTAATAGTAGATCATTGCCTTAGTCACACCTGTTTGGGCAGCGATGGCTTCGGTGCGGGCACCACTCAAACCTGTCACGGCAAACTCGGCTTCGGCGGCATCGAGAATCTGATTCTTGGTTGCTTCGGAGTTGCGAGTTAGGGTAGTTGCGTTTTTGGTGGTCTTAGGCTTAATTACGGGCATTATGTAAGGTAAGGCAATTGCCAATCTAACTAACTGGTAGGTTTGAATTGATACTAATAATCTTATTATGTCACAGGGTTCAGGATTTAGATCTTAATTGACATACATTTTATTTTCAGGTTAAACTAACTAACAGGTAAGTAAAATCCCAGCATAAATAACGGGAATCACCAGCTATGGCAGACGATAATTTTGTGGTCAATAAATTTAAGTCCCTCAATCCGCTCAGTCGCTGGGTAGCGTTAGGTGCCGCTGCGGGCGCGATCTTACTACTGCCTGTCGGATTGCACTATGCGGGGATGTTTGCCCAAGCAAAACCACAAGCAGCAGTGACTGAGACTGGGAAACCAATTGCCAAGCCGGAGGTAGCCAGAGCCGTAACTGCATTGGGGCGGTTGGAACCATTTGGAGAAGTAACCAAAGTTTCGGCACCGAGTACCCAAGGTGGCAAGGGAACTCTCGCCCAGTTGCTCGTCAAAGAAGGGGATAAAGTCACGCGGGGACAAATCATCGCGATCCTGGATAATCGCCAACGACTAGAAGCAGCACTTGCTAGAGCGCAGGAAGATGTCAAGGTATCCCAAACTAATCTTGCTAAAGTCAGAGCTGGAGCCAAGCAGGGTGAAGTGAATGCCCAAAAAGCCGAAATCGCCCGATTAGAGAGCCAACTAAAAGGTGATGGCGCAACTTACATCGCAACAAAAGCCAGATTAGCCGCCCAACTCAAATGGGAACCCGCCGCTCAAGCTGGTAAAATTCAAGCCCTCAATGCCCAATTAGCGGGAGAAAAGCCGACTCAAACTGCCACAGTCCGCCGCCTCAAATCCCAACTCCAGAATGCTGAAGTAGATTACAAGCGGTTTGAGCAATTATATGCTGATCGGGCGATCGAAGCGACAAAAGTTGATGCCAAGCGGCTAGAAGTGGAAACCATCCGCCAACAGTTGCTAGAAGCGCAGTCTAAATATAACCAGACTGTCGCCATGCTCAACCAGCAGATTATCGAAAACCAAGCGACACAAAATAAAATCACCACCACTACCGCGCAACAAATCGCTGAAGCTAAAGCCAACTACGATAAAACTCTCGCCACCACCACTCAGCAAATCGCGGCAGCCAAAGCCACCCTGAGCAAAATCTCCGAAGTCCGCAGCGTGGACGTTCAAGGCGCTCAAGCCGAACTTGCTCGCGCTCAAGCGACTGCCCGTCAAGCTCAAGCCGAACTTGCCGAAGCTTATGTCCGCGCTCCCAAGGTGGGTGAAATCCTCAAAATCCACTCACGAGCTGGTGAAAGTCCGAGCGACAAGGGAATTGTCGAGATGGGACAAACTAGCCAAATGGTTGCCGTCGCCGAAGTCTACGAAAGCGATGTCCGCAAGCTTCGTGTCGGGCAATCTGCCACCATCAAAAGTGAGTCTGGCGCATTTACCCAAAATCTCAAGGGTACCATCAGCTACATTGGACTCCAAATTGGCAAGCAGGATGTCTTAAATACAGATCCAGCCGCTGATTCTGATTCGCGCGTCGTCGAAGTCAAAATCGCGATCGATCCTAATGATAGTACCAGTGTCAAAGGACTAACCAATTCTAAGGTTTCGATCAAAATTAATACGGATTAGGCTTTTGGTTTTAGTCTTTAGATTTTAGGGCGCAAGCTTGTAATTTTCCTCCTCACACGCTCTACTTATGATATTCAATAAAATTCCATTAGCTTGGTTGCAACTGAGCCACGAAAAAGTTCGCTTATTGGTGGCGATCGCGGGGATTAGTTTTGCTGATATTCTCATGTTTATGCAGTTAGGATTTCGGGATGCTCTATTTGATAGCGCCGTTAAGTTTCATACCAATGTCAATGGCGATGTATTTCTAGTCAGTCCGCAATCGACGGCATTGATTGCGATGAAATCTTTTCCCCGGCGGCGACTTTATCAATCCCTCGCTTTCAAAGATGTCGAATCAGTTACCCCCATCTATCTCGGCTTTGGGATCTGGAAAAACCCGGTCGGGAAA
>JANNDQ010000003.1:0-2642 GCA_031387965.1 Chamaesiphon sp. OTE_75_metabat_567 | reverse complement strand
AATTGAGATTAATCGGACATAATTTAGCTATGATTAGAGCATCGCTCGTTTGGGCAATTGTCATTGTACCCATCTAATTATCTCATTTAGCCGATCGTGAGCATGACTAAAAAAATTGAGTTTTGGCTAGTTACTGCTATTTTTACGATTGGCGCAATTTCGGGATCTGCACTAACTAATCCACCGATCCTAGTAGCGGCACCGACAAAAGAGGTAAAGTCGATTTCCTCAGGCGAAGGCTCTGCCAAGGGCACCGTTGACAAACTAATCTTCTCTTTCAAAGGTGGCGAAAATAAGCAGCAGCCGCGACTAGAGATGATCGGGAAGCGACGGACAAGAGTTGCTGGCAGTAGGGGCTGTGGGGCGGATATCGTCGCGCTGATGCCACGATCGAATCTTGGCGTAACTAGTTCAGCCAATCCCACTTTCTGGTTCTATTTACCACCAAGCGATCTCGATCTGAAATCTCTGACATTTAAGGTATTTGGAGCAGCAACTTCAACTGATTCAACTGAGCAAGAAATTTGGACAACGCAACTACCGCTCAAGTCTCAAAGAATTGCAACTGGTTTACTACAAGTGCCTTATCAAGGTCAATTTCTCACCGCAGGTACCTATCGATGGGAATTTAGTTATCAACAACTTGGCTGTAGCAATCCCCAAATTTTATCTGGTTATGTTCAGAGAGAAAATTATCCTAACCTAGCGACAATTAGACAACCACGCCAACGATTACAATTTTATGCTAAAAATGGAATTTGGCATGAATTGGTTACTGAATTAATTACACTCCGCCAACAACAGCCAGATAAGATTCAGTTAGCAACCGATTTCAGATCTTTGTTGCTTGAGTCTGAAGACGTTAAATATACATTGTTAGGCGATCAGCTTGCTGCCGATCGAGACTTAATGGAAAATATTATTAATGCCCCACTGATAAGTTTACAACAATTTATCACGACTCAATAATTATAGTGGATCATGAATATCTTAATTATTGACGATCACCCATTGATGTTGAGTAGTATCAAACTATTGGTACAGGCTCAATTTCCTAGTTCAGAAATAACAACAGTAGCTAGTGCCATTAATGCGATCGCAGAGTTAGCAGCTCCGAATAAAAATTGGAAATTAGTACTGGCAGATCTGTCTATTCCCCAAAATACTGGTGATACCGCTAAATCAGAAACAGGAATAGATTTATTGAGAGAGATCATGAAACTATATCCAGATCTCAATCTAATGATTTATAGCAGTAGCCTGAGGGTACTGGTACAATTAAAACATCAAATCGATAACCATCAAGGTGGATTTACAATTGCTGATAAAGCTTTAGAATCATCAGAAGTACAGCGACGAATGCAGTATGCGATCGAAGGTATAGCTCTAACTAAAGAGATTAGAAAAGGATTGGAACTAAAACCAGAATGGCTGAGTACATTGCAGCTAGCTGCTCAAGGATTGCAAGACAAAGCGATTTCCGAACAGCTAAATGTGACTGAACGCGCAGTGCGACATTATTGGACGAAGTTGCAAGATGTGTTGGAAGTTTATAATGATAATGTGAACTTGAGAGTAGTGACTTTAAAAAAGGCAAGAGAAGCAGGCTTGATTGAATAATTAGGGTTTAGGTTTTAGGCTTTAGACTTTAGGGTAAATAATAGAGATCTAGAGGGTGGGCAATGTCTTGATGCACTGCTCACCATCTAGATTTTACGAAATTTCTACCTAACAAATATTTGCGCCGTTGTTACTTATGCACTAATAACGGATTCATAGAGAGCTTCATACTCCTTGGCTGACTTATTCCAGCTAAAGTCACTCTCCATCCCGCGTTGTTGCAGGGCTTGCCATTGGGGTTTGTAATTAAAACTTTCCCAGGCACGTACCATACAAGTATAGAGATCTAGGGCTTCATATCGATCGAAACAATAGCCTGTACCCTGCTTATTTTGGGGATCGTGGTGGGTAACTGTATCTACCAATCCACCCGTGCGCCGGACAATCGGCACACATCCATAGCGCATCGATAGCATCTGGGAGATGCCACAGGGTTCAAATCGACTCGGCATCAGGAAAGCATCAGAGCTGGCATAAATCCGCCGTGACAGGGATTCATTGTACATCAAGTACGTTGACATCCGCCCTGGATAACGTGAGGCTAGTTGCCACAATTGGTTCTCATATTGACGATCGCCTGTACCCAATACTACGAACTGAGCATCAGTATAAGCCAGAAATCGATCGAGTGTCTGAAGCATCAGATCCAGTCCTTTTTGCTCTACCAGTCGCGATACCATCCCCACCAAAAATGTATCGGGATCAATTGTTAGTCCAAGTTCCTTTTGCAGCGCGGCTTTATTTTCACTCCGATGCTCGATCGTTTTGGCAGTAAAAGTCTTAACCAACGCCTTGTCAGTTGCTGGATCGTAAACTTCCGTATCGATCCCATTCAGAATGCCTGACAACCTGCCACTGATAAACGATAGTAATCCCTCTAGTGTTTCACCATACTCGATCGTCTGAATCTGCGCCGCATAAGTCGGTGAAACTGTATTAACTCGATCGGCAAATTGCACTGCCGCTGCCATGGTATTATGTCCCTGCATATACCACGGGCACCAAGTAATTCTCTCTAGATA
>JANNDQ010000797.1:0-5242 GCA_031387965.1 Chamaesiphon sp. OTE_75_metabat_567 | reverse complement strand
ACTACTGTTATTGTCTGTCTTAATGGATAAATATCGCAGCCCAAATAAATTATATTGTTTTACAGAGTTAATCTTTCTCCATTTTATGCAGTTACGACGACCCCGAAAATCTAGTCCAAAAATCTCTGCTGATGTGAGAGTAAGATCAGAGATCTTCACTACAAAATATACTAATAGTATTTCTGTCAATAATAAAAATAGTGACAAAGTGATTGAAAATCTAATAGCTGTGAGCAGGGATTTTTCCTGCATCAGCATAAATATTGTGAAACAGAAACTACCTAAAATAGTTGCAGCAAGAGCATAAGAAAGATATGGTAAAAATAATATCTTAAACTTGTACTCGATCCTATCCTCTGTAAGTTTTTCTGGAGAGGTTAATTTTTTGCGCCGCATCAGACTGTAGCTCACTAGATTATCTAGTAAGTATGCCCAAAATGGAGTCTAAGAATATCAGCGATCTAATCTGGAATCGCCGTCGGGGTTTTCAGGACTGTAGGAATTGTGGTTAAGATTCGATCGATAATTTCTTCAGTAGTATGGTTTTGATCGACAGGAATGTGAATATCAGCTTCAGCATACCTGTGGCGACGAGCTGAGTAGATATCAGTTAATTTGGTATGAAGATCTCCAGGGGTGGCGAGAATGGGGCGAGAGGTGTCATCCTGAAGACGTTCGACGATGAGATTGATCGCTGGATCGAGCCAGATGACTAATCCTTGATGGAGATGATTCCAATTCTCACGCTCGATCGCAATTCCGCCACCTGTAGCGACGACAAGGCGAATATGTGCAGAAACTTCTGCTAATACCTGGGTTTCGATCTGCCGAAATTCTGGTTCGCCCGCAGCTTCAAAAATCTCACTGATACTCTGACTGACCAATTTCTCGATCGTCGGATCGGTATCTAAAAAAGCATAGCCCAATTGCTCGGCAAGTAATGGGCCGATCGTACTTTTACCAGCACCCATCATCCCAATCAGGTAAATATTTAGTCCTTGTAAATCGAACATAGTTAGATTATTAGCTTGGTGCGTTACCCTGCGGGATAACACACCCTACAATTTGGGATCTTATTTTCTTACTTCTTAGTCAGATCGACTACTTCCAGTTCGCTGAGGCGAAAAGTGACCATCTTGTCCCAGTTACCACCTTCAAAGATCACCGCTGCTTTACCGTCAGTGACTCGTTGGACGAATCCTTGGAAACCGTAGTAGATATCGTTAATATTTTTGACCCGAATCGTCGAACCTGGCAAAATCATGGGTTAATCGCAGTTAAACTGAGTAGGCGGTCGATGTTTATTTTAGCTCAATCTGTCGATTCAAAGCTGTCGATCTGCTCACAGTTATTCCACTGATACCAATCCAGCACTTTGCCAAGTTTTGACGATATTCAATCGACTTGAGTGGGGGTGAGCAAGCAGATGAGATTATCATCTTTGGTGCGGATGGCTTTGCGATCTTCACGCAGTTCCTTCATCAGCCGAGTGACCGTAACACGAGTAGTGCCGATCGCACTAGCAATTTGGGCGTGAGTGAGGGGAAATGGCAAAAAGTAACCTTCCTTACAAGGTTCGCCAAATTCCTCAATCAACAGGGTTAAATAACCCAGCAATCGTTCGATGGTATGGCGTTGCCCCAGCGTATTTAGCCAGAGTAATTTTCGTTGGTGTTGATAACGAAAAGAATCTAAGATCTCACGGCGAAAACTGGGGAAATTTTCCAGATCGTGCCAGTACATCCAGAAAATTGCAGTGTTATCTGTGTGGGCAAAGGCTTGGAGTGTAAATGGCGATCGATCAATGATTTCAAACGGTTGCCCTGCACCAACAAAGCCTAAAAAGGTTTCATCGCCACTTTGGAGCTGAAACTCGATCGGAGTACTATTGTGGTGTGGATACTGGGGTGGCTCTGTCTCTGCTGTGCCAGTCAGGCGGATCGTACCACGCTGAACTAGGTATAGTAATCCTGATCGAGTCGGAATCTGGGCATCTTTAGCGAACGTTCGATAGCGATAATGCTCTTGCGCCCAATCTAGCAAACGATGCCAGGTTGAAAACGAACGGGTATTATTTTTAGGTGGGGTAGATGATTGCATAACAAACCAGCAGAACGGCACTTGATTTTTAATGATTCTACATGTATTTTGATGTAGTGAATCGTTTTTATTTTAGTCTGGAATGTACGCTATTTTTCGGATCGGGGTTGGGTTTTGAAGATTTTTTCTGGTTCAAGCACGATCATTATCCCAGTAGCACCGACAATTGCTGGAGCAATTGTCAAGTACTTGCAGTTAATGATTCACAAAGTTGTTGCTAATTCACCTGAAAACTTCAACGATATTAGGGGAGGTTTATCATCGGAGCTATCTTCTAAGTATCCTTCACCGCAAGACTTTGCCGAATCGATCCGGCTTGTCCCAACATCACAATACCAGTATGTCAGCACGATCGCGCATCAGCTAGCCGCAAGATCTTCATTAACGCCAAGAGAAATCTGTCAACAGCTACTTCTGGGCAACACTTTAACCGCCGTAAATCAATCCTCTCGATTGGAAATCTGCTCCTGGTACAATGAGGCTGGCTATAGCTATTTTCAGCTCACGCCAGAGTCGGTGATGACATGGCTAACTTATATTCATGATTTACCGATCGATCTTTGTTTAAATCAAGATTGTGTTTTACCGCCAATCTTAGATATTAATCTGGCGATATACGCCCATGCCCGATGCTGTTCACTATTAAAGTTGGCGGAGACTAGTCGATTAGTAACAATCACATCTAACTGGCAAATTAGTACGCTCGAACTAATTTGGTTCTCCCAGACTGGTTGCCCTGAAAATCAGCTCAGAGCAGGGTCAGGAAGTATTTTTAACACACCAGCCGAGAATCGACTAGTTCACACCTTAATGACAGTTTTAGACAGAATCTACGACGATAATTTACAGCTAGCTAATCGAGAATTATCACCAAATTACAGTAGGGGATCTCGTCGGCAAAAAAGACCGCAAAATTGGGCTAAGTTAACCATTGATCTAGCCCAGAGCTGGCTCGAATTTTATCGTTACTCTCGCATTTTGGGAGATCTCCAACGCCAGAACCCACATCTAGCAATTGCCAGATGTGGGTTAACCGCGATCTCTCGCCGTTATTTGCAGCTGTTATTAGAAAACTATCTGGGTGTTAATGCTGCCGTGGAGTTGTAATTCACTCATCCCCCGCCATTGCCGATCGACCTTGTTTGCCGAGGCGGACAGTGAGAAAGTAGACTAGGTAGATAGAATAGGCGATCAAACCGACAATACCCAAAAATCCGAGAAAGCCTGGATTTGAGTTGGCATGGAATAGATTGTAATAACCCCAAGATGGCTTAAACCAAGCTTGGCAGTAATCTGTTTTGGCAGAACCAAAAGCACATGATAGAAATGGAATCGCCACGATCGCGCCCAAGGTACAATAGATACTAGTTGCCCATCGCCAAGTTGAGAATCCCAGCTTCAAGGGACGGGAGGGGAGATCGTCGATTTCTTCGTTGAGATCTGCCCAAAACCAGAGAGAGACAGGAATCAACGCTTGTGCAACAAAAGCAGTAAGGAAACTAATCGACATCGAACCGATCACCAAGTAGACAGTGATCGCCAGTAGACTAGCTACCCGCCAATAAATAACTAGTAAGTTCTGAATTGCTAGTGTTTTTTGAGCAAATGCCCATACTAAAAGGATCAGGGGAATGAGCACTGTGAATATTACTGCCAACCAAAAATCCATCCAGATTAACGGTTGAAACCATAATTGAGCTTGATTAGGCATTAGCTAGTATCTGAAAATAGGTAGTTTGCGCCTGATGACTGGTTGTTTTGTTACCCATCCCAATTCAACAGATTTTCTTTCCCAATCTTGCCATATATTCTACCGATTCAGTCACTTGTGATCTCTTACATCCCTAATTCGATGACTTATTTCTCACAGCTTTGGAAATTCTCACGTCCGCATACAATTATTGGAACTACGTTGAGTGTATTCGCACTTTACACGATCGCGATTGGGCAAAGCCCACACTCCGTGAACGCCACAACTGATAGTTCTATTTCGTTAACCAGCATCATTCAAGTACTCGGAACTTGGATTGCTTGCTTACTAGGAAATATCTACATTGTCGGGCTAAACCAACTTTATGATGTTGAGATCGATCGAGTTAATAAGCCAGATTTACCATTGGCTAGTGGTAAATTATCGATTAGTCAAGGGAAGTGGATCGTTGGACTTACATGTGTTTTAGCGATCGGGATCTCTATACTATTGGGTAAATGGTTGTTTGGCACAGTTGCACTCAGTTTAGCGATTGGTACTGCCTATTCCTTACCACCAATTAGGTTCAAGCAGTATCCACTACTCGCAGCTATCTGTATTCTAACAGTACGCGGTTGTGTTGTTAATTTAGGAATTTTCTTGCATTTCAATCAAATATTTACAGGTGTAGATACTGTGCCGCCAAGTATTTGGGTGTTGACACTATTTATCTTGGTATTTACAGTGGCGATCGCGATTTTCAAGGATGTCCCAGATCTTGAAGGCGATCGTCAGTACCAAATTCAGACGTTTACAATGGTGGTAGGTAAGCCGAATATTTTTAGGATCACTCGTGGGGCAATTACGATCGCTTATTTGGGGACTATCACTGCGGGAATCCTCTTAGCACCAACATTTAATACATCATTCTTGATTATTTCTCATGCTGGATTGATTGGACTACTCTGGTGGGGGAGTAGGGATGTGGACTTAGATCAAAAGGAATCGATTACCGATTTCTATCAGTTTATCTGGAAACTATTTTTCTTTGAATATCTGTTGTTTCCGATCTCTTGCTTTGTTAATTAGACTTTAGGTTTTAGACTTTAGACTTTAGGCTTTAGAGTAGGGTGGGCAGTGCCCACCAGCTAAGATCTCTGCAATCATACCTAATAATTAATTACGTCCAATTAGAGCATTTATCCAAGAGTTAATATTTTGAGAATACCACACGATGGATATCATTGGAACGGAGTAGATAGTGGCTTCTTTGAAGGTTGGTACTTTCGACTCACCTTACCTAAAGTTGGTGAATCTTTTGCTTTTATGTACTCAATTGAAGATCCAGGTGGTGATAGCAATCATCGCGGTGGCGCAGCCCAGATGTTAGGTATCAATGAACAGTATCTAATCTGTCCTTTCCCCAATCTTGAGAAATTTTGGGCAGCAAAA
>JANNDQ010000790.1:0-4152 GCA_031387965.1 Chamaesiphon sp. OTE_75_metabat_567 | reverse complement strand
ACTGGGGGTGTAAATGGGGTGGTATTTTTAGCCGCGTCTTTGCTGTACTTGCCTAAGTCCATGTAGTAGCGGGGCAGTTTAGCGACTTTGTAGGCATCCCATGCTTTGGGACTAACTGTGACAAAACCTAGTCCAGGCGGAATCATAAATCCTTTCTGAGAGCCGGAACAGACTACATCTAGACCCCAAGCGTCGATCGGCACGTTTGCAGCACCTAGGCTGGTTACAGCATCGACGATCGACAGGGCACCGTGAGCTTTAATGTGGTTATTGATGGTTTCTAGATCGTTGATCACGCCAGTGGAGGTTTCACTGTGAGTAATGATTACGCCTTTGATTACTTTAGCTGTATCTGCGGCTAAGGCTGATTTTACATCATTGGGATCGATCGGCTGTCCCCAGGGCGCAGTGACTTCTTGCACGTCGAGGGCAAATGCTTTGGCGACTTCTGCCCAGCGCTCTCCAAATTTACCATTGTGAATGACCAGGACGCGATCGCCAGGACTAAAGAAGTTAATTATGCCTGCTTCCATTGCTCCAGTGCCGGAGACAGTCAGCATCAAGACATCATTTTGGGTTTGGTGCAACCACTTGAGATTGGCAGTGACATCTGCCATGATCGCACTAAATTCTCCACTCCGATGCCCGATGGGATGCTTCGCCAGCGCCAATAAAACATTTTCCGGCACTGGTGTCGGGCCAGGAATCATCAACATTAATTTGTTTTCCACGATTTCGATCCCGTTAAAATAATAGTTAAATTTACACTCTGTTTACTTTAGTTGCTGCTAGTTTAGACATATGTAGCAGTCCTATTTGAGTTATGAGAATATCGTAGGGTGTGTTATTCCGTAGGGTAACGCACCTCGATCGAATAAATCTCTATAGTCTTAACTCAGTTTGCAGAATGCTAATTTTAGCCTAAGACTGTCTCCTGCGGCTAGCGATCGCGATCGTCGAGCCAGCATTGACAACTGTAGTCCTCACTTCGACCGATAAATCGGTTTCGATTGCGGAGCGTCTCCGACAGGAGAATCGCGATCCTCGGTAAGAATGACTAATATTAATAATCAGAGCAAGCATATTCATAGAGGCTGGTTTAAGTATATTATGCCATCATGTTAGTGGTATATAATAATGACCTTTGATAACAAAAAATGTTATGACAAATAATCTTATTCCTTATAATTGTGGTGATGATGATGTGATTGCCTTTGGCGAGGTAATGTTTCGCTCTGGTAAGCTAAAAAAAGCGATCGGTCAATCTTTTGATGGCTCGGTTGGTAGAGCGATCGATCAGAAGCTCCGTCAACATGGTTTGGAGATTCCCATGCTGATGACTGGCTCAACCAGATTGGCGAACGAACACTGTCGCTGGTTCGATGATGGTATCAATTGTGAAATCCTCGATCTTGAGACTCGCCGCTGGTGCAAGGGTAAGGTTCGGGTCAAAGTTTCAGTTGAATTTCAGATCGAAGATACAGCAGAAAAAATGCTGTTGCCATTGCCTGGTAACCGAGAAGATGTAACGATAGATGACTATGTTGATAGTGAATATGTATCTACAGGTATTCGTCAAAATGGACACTAGATTTGATGGATTTGTAGTTACAAATCGCGATCTTCAATCAATCTGCTCAATTTCAAAATAATTCCATAGAATAAAGCCTCCAACTGATCAGTGATTTGGAGGCTTTATTCTATTTGCAACTATTAATAATCTCGGATGAATCAGGCTAGGCTATTATCTAACTTTGTCTGAATCAATGAAATTAAGTCACCAACTGTAATGCAGGCAAGGTCGGTAAAATCAGCGAAGAAGTCTAGCTGAAAAGTTTCGGATAGATCGATATAGATATTTGCAGCTTCCAAATAGTACAGCAAATCCTTGCAACCAGACTGGCTCTGGCGATATTCAGCAAGTCGATCGATAAAATGATGAAACTTAAATTCTAGATCGATCGTATCTGGATCGATCTCCAAATTTCTAGCCAAGATCACTCTCACAATCTGATATATATCGATGGTACCATGTCGCATTAGATTATTTAACTCCATCATCAGTTGACAGTTATTCGCTTGCACTAGATGGCTTACCTGTGTGGAGCCAAGGTGGACTGAAGTGTTGATAGTTAAATTTATTAAAGTTCTCAAGACTTATTACTGTTATAGATGGACAGTAGATACCATGACATTGGTATAATAGCTCAACCTGTTAAACTTACTACTAAGTTTACAATGTAACAATTAGCTGCTTGACTGATGCCCTGGACACCTTTACATAGTCAACTTCATCAGTGCCTGATCGATCGACAGTTGTTACCAACGGGTGCAAATATTTTAGTAGCGGTATCTGGCGGACAAGATTCGCTCTGTCTGGGGCAATTACTCAGGGATCTGCGATCACGCTGGAAATGGCAGCTAGCCGTCGCTCATTGCGATCATGGCTGGACTCAGGACATCGGGATTGCCGATCGAGTCGCTCAGGTTGCCGCTCAATGGGTGCTACCATTTCACTGTGAAACTACTGCCAATCTGCCAGAAACTGAGGCGGCGGCGCGAGAATGGCGATATCAAGCACTACAGCGGATTGCTCAAGCCACTGATAGTACTCATCTAGTAACCGCTCATACTCAAACTGACAGAGCAGAGACATTTCTCTATAATTTAATCAGAGGCGCAGGTGCCGATGGTTTGGCTGCGATGTCTTGGCACCGCCAATTAGCTCCAGAACTGAGTTTAGTTCGCCCCCTGCTGGAAGTTACTCGATCGCAAACAGGTGAATTTTGCCACGATTACCAGTTACCTGTCTGGAGCGATGCCTACAATCAAAACCTTAAATATTGCCGCAATCGACTCCGGCTGGAAATCATCCCCCAACTAGCCGCCGATTTCAATCCCCAAGTCGAGAGTCATTTAGCCCGCACCGCCGAATTATTACGTGCCGATGTCGAGTACCTGGAGTCAGTTGCACGAAACTGGTATCACGAAGCAGTAGACGATCGAGGTGTGAGGATCGATCGCACAATCATTCAGTCTATTCCCCTCGCGATTCAGCGACGAGTGATCCGTCAGTTCCTCACCCAAACATTGGGTAAGATGCCAACATTCAGTCAGATCGAAGCTACGATTATGCTGATTGATGCCCCCAACCGGACTCGAACTTCTACTTTTAGTCACGGATTAGCAGCTGAAGTCTGCGGCAAATGGATCGTTGTTCGCCAATAAAGATCAGTAGTCCATAGTATAAAAAAGTGTTAAGTTTCAGCTTTTATACTTAACTTTGATTCAATAGTATAAGCCGCGCAAATAAATTCCAGAAACAGTTTCAGCCAATTTTGAGCTTAGTAGAGCTAAATAAATTAAGCTCGAAAAGTTAGGAGATTTGATAAGATAGTAATATAAGGAGCAATAAATTGTTTCATGATTAGATCTGCTAAAAAAATTTTACGGGCAGCCTATCTCGATCCAGCTAGCTAACATTCAGCCAGCTTGAACTAATTTAAATTCATCAGCGTCGATTAACTTAGTTAATCTACATTTAATAATGAAAATTCAAAATAAAGCAAAACTCACTGCTAGATGGTGGATGTATGAAATACCACTCTTGGTATTCACTTTCCTGCTATCAGTAATTTCAACACTACAACTAGATCCGGCAGCCGCAAGTGCTGTTGTAGAGAGTAATCCAGCCGCAGCCCAAAATTTGGTCGCGAGAAAGCCTAATTCGGCTCGAACAGTTCAGAAAACCAGAACACCAAAATCCGCAGGCGATTACTTCAGACAAGCAATGCGCCGCTACCGCAACCAGGATAAGCTGGGTGCGGTAGCTTATTTCGATCGAGCGATTCAGTTGCAGCCTAATTTTGTTGATGCCTATAATAATCGGGGGATTATCAAAGGATCGCTTGGTAACAACGCAGGTGCGATCAATGACTATACCAAAGCAATTGCGCTCAAGCCTAAATTTTTTGAAGCCTACGCCAATCGAGGCTTTGCTCGCTTGGACAGTGGCGATAAAATTGGGGCAATGGCAGACTTGCAAGCAGCCAGCGACATCAAGCCTAACGATCCACAATTGGCAATTGGGAAAGGAATTATCCTCGCCCAATCTGGGGACAAACAAGGCGCGATCGTCAACTACAGCAAGGC